>JANOCM010000531.1:0-2229 GCA_031412175.1 Alphaproteobacteria bacterium | reverse complement strand
GCCCCGTCATGGTGTCAGGCAGCCAAAAGGCTAGGCGCGCGAGCGCGGGCGGGCCGTCGGCCCCCCGCAAACGTTCGCCACAACCCCAATTTGCTGCCTGACACCACCCCAAAGGCGGCCCGGAGAGGCTCGGCACAGCGGCGGATGCCGCGAAACGCGGCGGGGCGCTCGTTTCGCTTGGGAGCGCCTGAAAGGCGCCCCACTGCGCTCACTCGCTCGTGCCGGGCTTCTCCGGGCCGTGCCGGGGCATGGCATTTGTGAGTTCGCGACCTAGTCGAGGTTCGGCCGGCACCAGGTTTCGGCCTGTTCGATGCTGACGCCGCGGCGCACGGCATAGTCGGCGAGCTGGTCCTTGCCGATGCGCGCGACGCCGAAATAGCTCGACTCGGGATGGGCAAAGTAAAAGCCCGAAACGCTCGCTGTCGGCAGCATCGCAAAGCTTTCGGTCAGCGTGATGCCGGTGTGGTCGGTGGTCCGCATCAGGTCGAACAGCGTCGCCTTCAGGCTGTGCTCGGGGCACGCGGGATAGCCGGGGGCCGGGCGGATGCCCTTGTACTGCTCGCGGATCAGGTCTTCGTTCGATTGCTTCGGCGTGGTTTCATAACCCCAGATGTCGCGGCGGACGCGTTCGTGGAGATACTCGGCAAAGGCCTCCGCCAGCCGGTCGGCGAGCGCCTTGAGCAAGATATCCTGGTAATCGTCGTGCGCCGCCTTGAAGCGCGCCAGGTGCGGCTCGATACCATCGCCGGCGGTGACGGCAAAGCCACCGAGCCAGTCACCATCGGGCGAGATGAAATCGGCGAGGCACGAATTGGGCCGGCCCTCGCGCTTGGCGATCTGCTGGCGCAGAAACGGGAAGCGGGCGAGTTCCTCGGCGCGGTTGTCGCCTTCGAACACGACCACATCGTCGCCATCGCGGCGCGCCGGCCAGATGGCGACGATGCCGCGTGGGCGCAGCCAATTGCCGGAAACAATCTCGCCCAGCATCTTCTGCGCATCGGCGAACAGGTTGGTCGCGCTTTCGCCGACGACCGGATCGTTGAGGATCGCCGGATAATTGCCCGCCAGTTCCCAAGCCTGGAAGAACGGCGTCCAGTCGATGTACGGGATCAGCTCGGCGACGCTCACATCGTCGACCACCTGCACGCCGGTAAACGCCGGCCGCACCGGCGGATGCGCCGCGAAATCGGGCGCATAGGCGTTGGCGCGGGCATCCTCGAGCGACACCAATTTCGACTGGCCGCTGTTGGCGCGCTTGACGCGGATATCCTCATATTCCTGCGCCGTCGCGGCGACGAGATCGTCCTTCAGCGTGTCGCTGACCATCGTCCCCGCGACGCCGACGGCGCGCGACGCATCGAGGACATGGATGACCGGCCCCGCATAGGCCGGGGCGATGCGCAGCGCGGTGTGGACGCGGCTGGTCGTGGCGCCGCCGATCAGCAGCGGCATCGTCATGCCGGCGCGCTGCATCTCGGCAGCGACGGTGACCATTTCATCCAATGACGGCGTGATCAGCCCCGACAGCCCGATCATGTCGGCGCCTTCGTCGTTGGCGGCCTTCAGGATCGTCTGGAACGGCACCATGACGCCCAGATCGATGACCTCGAAATTGTTGCACTGGAGGACGACGCCGACGATGTTCTTGCCGATGTCGTGAACGTCGCCCTTGACCGTCGCCATGACGATCTTGCCCTTCGACGACGACGCGCCCTCGGGCCCGGCGAGCTTTTCGGCCTCGATATACGGCAGCAGGTGCGCCACCGCCTTTTTCATCACGCGGGCGGATTTGACCACCTGCGGCAGGAACATCTTGCCGCTGCCGAACAGGTCGCCGACGACGTTCATGCCGTCCATCAACGGCCCTTCGATGACATCGATCGGGCGGCCGCCGCTGTTGAAGGCGAGCAGCCGGGCTTCCTCGGTGTCCTCGACGACGAACGCGTCCAGTCCCTTGACCAGCGCGTGCTCCAGCCGCTTGGAAACCGGCAGCAGCCGCCATTCGTCGGTGGCCTTTTCGGCGACCTTGCCGTCGCCCTTGAACTTGTCGGCGATCGCCAGCAGCCGGTCGGTGGCGTCGTCGCGGCGGTTGAGGACGACATCCTCGCAGGCTTCGCGCAGTTCCGCGGGGATGGCGTCATAGACGTCGAGCTGCCCGGCGTTGACGATGCCCATGTCCATGCCGGCGCGGATGGCGTGGAGCAGGAACACCGAATGCATGGCGCGGCG
>JANOCM010000530.1:0-15774 GCA_031412175.1 Alphaproteobacteria bacterium | reverse complement strand
CCGGTGCGTTTCGATCCCCATTGGAACGGGTGGTCGTACATGCTTTCGGCGGCAAGGCTGTAATGGCCATAGCGTTCGACCTCGTCGCGGAACGGCCGGATCATCTGGCTGTGGCAGTTGTAGCAGCCTTCGCGCATGTAGATGTTGCGGCCGGCGAGCTCGAGCGGGGTGTAGGGGCGCACCCCCTCCACCTTCTCGACGGTGCTGTCGATCCAGAACAGCGGCGCGATTTCGACGATGCCGCCGATCGCGACGGCGACGAGCGCCAGGGCGCCGAGCAGCGTGACATTGCGCTCGATATTGCGGTGCGAAAACCCCTTGGGGTCGCCGTCATGGTTGGCCATCTTGTGATCCCCTATTCGGCGGGCTGGGCGAGCAGCGGGCGATCCGCGGCGGGATTGTAGGGCGTTTCGGTCATCGGCTTTTCATCCCGGATCTTGCCGGCGATGGTCATCGCGATGTTGAAGGCAAAGATCAGCGCGCCCGTCAGGTACAGCAGGCCACCGGCGGCGCGGATCAGGTACATCGGGTGCATCGCCGCGACGACCTCGGCAAAGCTGTTCACCAGGTAACCGTCGGCGCCATATTCGCGCCACAGCAGCCCCTGCATGATGCCGGCCACCCACATCGACGCGGTGTAGAGCACGATGCCGATGGTGGCGGTCCAGAAATGCCAGTTGATCAGGCGCAGGCTGTACAGCCGTTCGCGGTTCCACAGCCGCGGCGTCATGTAGTAAAGGCAGGCAAAGGTGATCATGCCGTTCCAGCCGAGGGCGCCGGAATGGACATGGCCGATCGTCCAGTCGGTATAATGGCTCAATGAGTTGACCGACTTGATCGACATCATCGGGCCTTCAAAGGTGCTCATCCCGTAAAAGGCCAGCGCCATCACCATCATGCGGATGATCGGATCGGTGCGGATCTTGTCCCAGGCGCCGTTGAGCGTCATCAGCCCGTTGATCATGCCGCCCCACGACGGCATCCACAGCATGATCGAGAACACCATGCCGAGCGTGCCGGCCCAATCGGGCAGGGCGGTGTAATGCAGATGGTGCGGCCCGGCCCAGATGTAGAGAAAGATCAGCGACCAGAAATGGATGATCGACAGCCGGTACGAATAGACCGGACGCTCGGCCTGTTTCGGCACGAAGTAATACATCATGGCGAGGAAGCCGGCGGTGAGAAAAAAGCCCACCGCATTATGGCCGTACCACCATTGCGTCAGCGCATCCTGGACGCCGGCAAAGGCCGAATAGGATTTGGCGCCGAACCAGCTGACCGGCATCGACAGGTTGTTGACCAGATGCAGCATCGCGACGGTGATGATGAAGCTGAGGTAGAACCAGTTCGCCACATAGATGTGCGGTTCACGGCGGCGCACCAGCGTGCCGACGAAGACGGCGAGATAGGCGACCCAGACGATGGTCAGCCAGATATCGACATACCATTCGGGCTCGGCATATTCCTTGGCTTCGGTGACGCCCATGACGTAGCCGGTGGCGGCGAGCACGATGAACAGCTGGTAGCCCCAGAACACGAAGCGCGCGAGCGACGGGAACGCCAGCCGCGTCCGGCAGGTGCGCTGGACGACGTAAAAGCTCGTCGCGATCAGCGCGTTGCCCCCGAAAGCGAAGATGACGGCCGAGGTGTGGAGCGGCCGCAGCCGGCCGAAGCTCGTCCATTCGAGCCCGAGGTTGAGCACCGGGAACGCCAGTTGCAGCGCGATGGTCAGCCCGACGAGCAGGCCCACGACGCCCCAGAAAGTCGTCGCGATCACCCCCCAGCGCACCGGTTCGTCGTCATAATGCGAGCGGTCGACGACCCGGGTGCCGGCAAAATCCGCCGCGCGCAGCGTCGCCACCGCCGCGAGCAGCGCCGCCATCCCGACGATCGCCATATGGACGGCGAACGGTCCATCCACCGCCTTGGCCACGGCGAACACCGCCGCCACCATGACGAGGGCATAGCCACCCGATTTCACTACCGCTGCCTGCATGTTGCTGCCCCGTTGCTTCATGGCGAAGTCACGGGGCAGCCAATGCACCCTGGCACCGCCGCGCCGATATACGGGGTAACCCTGATCAGTCGCGGCGGCAGGGCCAGGTCACGACCTAAAGCGACAGCGCGATCAACAGCGTCACGCCGCCACCGATGGCCGTGGCAGCGACGATGGCGGCAACCGCCCAAACCGCGGCCGCGCCGCGCGCGATGCCCAGCCGCGCCGCGAACCAGCCGGTCTGCGCCCAGCCGAACCACAGGAAGGCGATGACGCCCAGCGCGATGCCGGCGGCGTTGCCCGGACCCGGCAGCCGCTGCACGGCCAAGCCGGTCTGCAGCATCAGCGCAAACGGCGTGACGAGGAAACACTGGCTGTAGAACGGCCGCCGCAGCGTCTTGCGGTCGATGGCGATGCCGTTGCGGCGCAGGCCGATAGCGGCAATCACCAGCGGGATGATCGCAAAGATCAGCGCCCGCAACAGCAGCAGGTTCTTCGCCGAACCGGTGACCGCCTTGCCCGCCGCGGTCGTCGCGGCGGGTTCCGCCATGCCGATGGCGCTGGACAGGGCATAGGTCAGCACCATCGTGATCATCAGCAGCAGCGGCGGGCTCAGCGTATCGATATATTGCTCGTCGGGCTGGTCATTCTGTTCGGCATCGGAATAGGCGGTCACCGCGTCGGGGCTGGTGATCGTCCGCCACAGCGTCCGCGGATAGAAGATCAGCCACGACATGAGCTCGTAAAGCAGCTCCTCGAGCGAGCGGATGATGCCGATGAAGTCCATGGCGCGATGCCCCCCTGCCGTTGCCCACCATAAGCCGCGTACAAACCTGCCGACAATGCAAGGCCGCGTCGCGCCGTCCGGAAACGGACCCCGCAGCCTGTCCTACACACCGGCAAATCGGCTATGGTCGCCGGATGGTTGGGTTCTTGAGATCATGGGCGGGATGCAGGCTTGCGCGGCGTGGCAGCCACCTGCGGAAAAACCGCCGAAACGGTAAACTTCGTCAACTTCCAGATTTGAAGGAAACGCGAAAACGCGCGCCGTAACGATGCAAAATCAATGGTGTAAACGAAAACTTGGCCTCACCGCGCGCCGGTTGGATTGATCGGTTCGGTTCCATATCATAACGCCGTCGAATCAAACGAGTCCGACATGACAAAGCCATTCCTGACCGCACTCGCCGCCGCCGGCCTGATGCTGGCAATGCCCGCGGCGGCGCAGCAGAAGACCAATGTCAACTTTGCCAAGGGCGCCAGTTCGGCGACGCTGAAGGGCAGCATCAAGGGTGACCAGGATCACAGCTACCTCGTCACCGCGCGCGCCGGCCAGACGCTGACGGTCGATTTCAAGCCGACCAATGCCTCGGCCTATTTCAACATCCTGGCGCCGGGCAGCAACGGCGAGGCGATGTTCATCGGCTCCACGGCTGGCAATCGCTTTTCGGGGCCGCTGGCCGTCAGCGGCGCGCATACCATCCAGGTCTATCTGATGCGCAACGCCGCGCGCCGCAACGAAACCGCCAATTACACGCTGACCGTCGGCGTCAAGGGCGGCGCCACCGCCGCCAGGCCGAGCCGCGACGCGCTGGTGGCCGGCACCAAATACAATGCCACCGCCGACATTTCGTGCGTGACATCCGTTGGCGGCAAGGCCGGCGCCTGCAAGGCGGGGGTGATGCGGCGCGGCGGCGGCGATGCGACGGTCGAGCTGGAAACCCCCGATGGTGGCCAGCGCCGCATCTTCTTCACCGGCGGCCGCGCCACCGGCAGCGATGCCGAGGCGAGCTTCAATGTCACCCGCCAGGCCGACCTGTCGATCGTCAGGATCGGCGCGGTCGAGGTCTACCGCATCCCCGACGCGCTCGTCGTCGGCGGCTGAAACAGCTGCAGAAAGGTTTCGCCATGAAAACACGGTTGCTGACCGGTATCGCCACGGCCTTGCTGGCGCTGGCCCCTGCCAATGCCGCCGACTCCGCCGCCGCGCAAAAGGCGGCGATCGGCGCCTGGGGGGTCGATACCGGCGGCATTTCCAGAACCGTGAAGCCCGGCGATGATTTCTACCGCTTCGTCAACGAAGGCTGGCTGAAGACGGCGAAAATCCCTGCCGGCCTCCCGTACATGGATTCGTTCGTGGAAGTGTATCTGTCCACCGAACAGCGGGTCGCCGGCATCGTCGCCGAAGCGCGGGAAAGCACCGACGCGCCGGGCAGCCCGGAACAGCAGATCGGCAATTTCCACCGCTCGCATGCCGATATGGATCGCCGCAACGCGCTCGGCATCACGCCGATCGCCAGCACCTTGTCGATCATCAATGGCACAAGCGACCGCGCCGATTTCGCCCGGATCATGGGCTATCCCTGGATCGACGGCTTCATCGCCAGCGGTGTCACGTCAAACGCCGATGACCCGCGCCGCCAGATTGCGGCGGTGGGCGTCGGCGGCCTGACCATGCCGTCGCGGGACTATTATCTCGCCGAAACCGAGCCCTATGTCGGGCACCGCAAGGCCCTGCTCGCGTATATTGCCGCCAGCTTCCGCCGCGCCGGCATCGCCGACGCCGACGCGCGCGCCGCCCGCGTGATGGCAGTGGAAACCGAAATCGCCCGGCGGCAATGGAGCCTTGGCGAACGCCGTGATGTGGTCCGTATGAACAACGTCATGACGCCAGAAGCGTTGAAAGCCTTTGCGCCAGGCTTCCCCTGGGATGCCTATCTTGCCGAAACGACGCTCGACAAGCAGCCGAAGTTCAAGGTGACGACCGATACCGCGGTGCGCGACGTCGCCAAATTGTTCGCCGAAACACCGGTCGCCGATCTCCAGGCGTTCCTGCTGTTCAAGACGCTCGACGCCTGGGCGGATTCGCTGTCCGAACCCTGGGTACAGGCGCATTTCGATTTTCACAGCAAACGGCTGCAGGATGTGCCCAAGCGCCGGGCGGCAGCGCTCGAAAGCATCAGCGCGGTCAACGGCAAGCTGGGCGAGGAAATCGGACGCATCTAGGTCGCCGAATATTTCGGTGCCCCCGATCGCGCCAAAGTGAAGGAAATGGTTGATTACCTGCGGGATACGTACCGGGACCGCATCCAGAAGCTCGATTGGATGGACGCCCCCACCCGCGCCGAGGCGCTCGCCAAGCTCGACAAGATTGCCACCCACATCGGTTATCCCGATCGCTGGCATGACCGCTCGAGCGTGCGCATCGCTGCCGATGATCTGGTCGGCAACCTCAACCGGCTCGTCGACTGGGCGCATGCCGACAGCCTGAAAAAGCTGACCGAAGGCACGCGCGACTGGGAGTTTCCGTACAGCCCGCAGGAAATCAATGCCGGCTACAGCCAGGCGTTGAATTCGATGACCTATCCGGCGGGCATCCTGCAGCCGCCGTTCTTCGATCCCAAGGCTGATGCGGCGGTCAACTTCGGTTCGATCGCAGCGGTCATCGGCCATGAAATCGGCCATGGCTTCGACGACCAGGGCAGCCGCTCCGATGGTGACGGCAAATTGCGCAACTGGTGGACACCGGCGTCGCGCGCCGAGTTTGAAAAACGCACCAACGGCCTGGTCGACCAGTTCAACCAGTATGAGCCGCTGCCGGGCCTCAAGGTGAACGGCCGCCAGAACCTTGGCGAGAACATCGGCGATCTCGGTGGCCTGTCAGTCGCCTTTGCTGCCTACCGCCGCTATGTCGATGCAAAACAGGGCGGCAAGGTGCCCGTCATCGACGGCTTTACCGGTGACCAGCGTTTCTTCCTGGCCTGGGCGCAACTGTGGCGCAACATCACCAGCGAGGGCGAGGAGCGCCGGCGGGCCGCGGGCGATCCGCACAGTCCCGGCGAGTTCCGCGTCAATGGCGTCGTGCGCAATGTCGACGCCTGGTACGATGCCTTCGGCGTCAAGCCGACCGACAAGCTCTACCTGCCCCGCGAAAAGCGCGTGAAGATTTGGTAGGCGCGTTTGCAACCCCACGCCCTGCAGGGTGCTTCGGAAGAGAATTGGTGCCCTGGCCGGACTCGACCTTCCAGACCAACTAACTAAGATCGCTCTACAAAACTTAGGTCGATTTTTAGAAGGCCCCCAGAAAGTCCCCCGCGAGACCCAGAGGCTCAAAAAATATTTCAGGAGCGTCAGCCGCCTGGGGAGTTGAGATTGGCACTGACTAACCACCGATGGAAGAAACAAACAAGGTACCAATGGATGGTCTGTATGATCTCCGGTATCAGCAACCTTCAAACCATCAAGAAGAGCACTGCAGAGGTCGCGGTGCACTTTGGCGCGGCGGCGCCGTCCGTCAGTTCAACGCCTCCGAGGCAAGCTATCTAGCGGAAATGCCTGACGCGGGAACTGGGACATTCCCGTCCTTCAAGCCCGCTGCCTCGAACGGCGGCTTCGCCCGGGAGCAGTCATTTCGGATGTCGCCCATGCGCGCCCGTGCGTGCGAAAGTGGTGGTGGACAGACCGGCTGCTTTCAAGGTGTTTCTGGTGGTGAACAGACCGGCTGCTTTCGAGCGCTGATGTGGTGTAAGCGGCCGTTCGTTCATCGCTGCAACCAGAGGCCGGACAGATGGCAGCATCCGACTACACGCCAGACCCCTCCAAATACCGCTTGCACCCGGCGGGGCGTCCACAGATGGACCGCCATCGAGCCGCCTGCCCGACCAGCGAAACGCACACATCCCATCGAAGGTCTACACTCCGATTAGCAAGCTGTGGGCGTCTGGCGCTGAACATGCCGCTGCCGTCGGGCAGTCGCGCCTACCAGCACGAAGCCGCCGATCAGCAGACCCCAGGTGGCCGGCTCGGGCACCGCGGGCAGGTTCAGAGTGCCTGCAATCGTACCGTTGTAGGATCCGACGAAACCGGGTCCGCCCGGATTTGGGATAAAGCCCAGTGTGCCTGTGGTTGAAAAAGTACCGGTCGCGTCGGCGAAGCGCCCGGTGCCACCCGAAACGATGAAATTCTCGATGCCGGTGATGACCCCGTCGGCCAGGGTCGCGGTACCGGTATAGGTGCCGAACAGCGTGTCGCCGAGGTCGAAGGCATACTGGAAGATGCCGTCGCTAACGGGCTGCATCGGTGTGATCGGTGTCGGCGCGCCCGGGATGCAATGGCTCTGCGTCGATGCAAATGCGCCGAAGTTCGAGGTGCCCGTCGACGACAGCGCACCGGGTGCGATGTTGACGGTGTTGAGCGGTGCGCAGCGCCCGGTACCGGGCGGATTGAGCAAATTGAGGTTCGCGCGGCTGCCTGAAAACGCAACCGTTGCAGCCGCCGCAGGCATAGCGGCTCCGGCAAGTGCAAGCGCGGCGACAAGGACAGGACGAATCATGCTATACTCCCTCACAGGTCGTCGGTGCGACGACACGGTCAGGTCTGCATCGGGTTTTGCGTCCAAGTGAATGATGGATGGCTAAAGAATTCCGAATCTTTAGCTGATGTCTTTTGGAGTCAGAGACTTGCACGACAAAGTGGATCGACCGGACATCGCAACTGAGCTCGCCAAACGACCGGATTTCCGTCTCGGCGCCGCGATCGTCAGTCCCGCGACCCGCACCGTGAGCGGCGCCGGCGGTACCGCGACTATCGAGCCTCGCGTCATGCAGGTGCTGCTGTCACTCGCTGATGCCGATGGGGCTGTGGTCACACGCTCGGAGCTGATCCGCCGCTGCTGGGGCGCCTATATCGTCAGCGAGGATTCGCTGAACCGGGCGATCGCCGAAGTACGCCGCATCGCCCGCACCGTCGCAGGAGCCGCGTTTGCCATCGAAACCATCCCGAAGACTGGCTACCGCCTGACAGGTGCGCGGCTCGAACTCGCCGTCGAGCAGCCTCGTGTCGACACCGGCGGTATCTCCACTGCCGATGTCCCGCAAAACTTGTCGCGACGGAGGGTACTCGCCGTTGGCGGGCTAGTGGTTGCTTCCGCCGCCGGCGTCGCTATTTGGCGATTGCCGCAAGACGATGCAGCGACCCGCGCAGACGCGCTCGCCACCCGAGCTCGTCTCAGCCTTCGCGACCAACTTCCGCGCGGTACCGCGACCGGCATAGCGCTGTTACGCGAAGCGGTGGCAATCGATCCCGGGAGCGCCGCCGCCTGGGGCACGCTGGCGCTCGCCTGGCGCGCTGGAGCGGAATTCGCCGCACCGGGCGAGACAGCGTCCGCAGTCCTGGCCTGTGAAACTGCGGCAGCCGAGGCGCTGCGGCTCGATCCGCGACAGGCTGATGCACAAGCAGCGCTGGCGATGCTTATGCCGACTTTTGGCGACTGGGGCGGCACCATGCAACGATTACGTGCGGTTCTGGCGATCGACCCGGGCAATCTGGCGGCTTTGGGGGCGCTCTCGGTTCTCTTGATGGAGACCGGCCAAACCGCTGCGAGCGGACGGCTCAAGGCAGTACTGGCAGCGCGCGAGCCGCTCTCACCGGTCTTCCAGTATCGTCAGGTCTACGGTCTATGGTGCAGCGAACGCATCGACGAAGCCCGCCGTCTTGCCGATCGTGCGCTGCAGCTTTGGCCACAGCATCCGGGTGTCTGGCTTGCGCGCTTGTATACGCTGGCATTCACGGGCCGCGCGAACGCTGCCGTGGCGATGGTGCAGGACCGCGACATCGCGACGAGTCTACTGCCAGAATTGCAACTTGATGCGATCCGCGTTTCGCTAGCAGCGCTGCTTGCACCCGATCGGGTGAAGATGGCCACCGCGACTGCCGCGAACGTGGCGGCTGCCGGCCGCAGCCAAACCGGTGCGGTCAACGCTGTCCTAATGCTGAGCAGCCTTGGCCAGCTCGATGCCGCGTTCGAAATTGCCAGCGGATACCTGCTCAATGCTGGGCCGGTGATCGTCCCGCTAAGACGACCAGGCGACCAGCCCGCAATAAACGATCAGCATCGACGTAAAACCATGATGCTGTTCGTACCCGTGACCTCGCCAATGCGCGCCGATCCGCGCTTCTTACGGCTGTGCGAAGAGATGGGCATGGTCGCGTACTGGAAGGCGGCGGGCATCACGCCGGATTTTCTCACCTAAAGGGCCAATTTTGTCAGGTATAGTCGGCCTGCTCGCGCTCGCACTATCGAATGGTACTCCCAAGCGCGTCATTTCTGCCGGGACGATGGCCGAGCAGCATGGCGTCCGGCCAGAACCCAAGCTGGGAAATGCGGCTGAACGAAGGCCTGGTAATGGGAGCCGGTCGAAGGACTCTGAACGACCACCTCTGGGTCTTCCAGTCGTGTAATCTCCGCGACGTTCGGGTTTTCGCTCACCGACTGATCGGCAATCACGAGTATGATCTAAGCCGCATGTTCATCGGGTAGTGGCTCGAAGCAATCAACCCAGCCTCGACCGCGCAGTCCGGAGCGTTGCCGCCGAAGCGCGCATCGCCGCGACTTCGGCAGCGTTGAGCTCGGGCTCAAGCACGCGCCGTACGCCACCTGCGCCCAGAACGCACGGCAGGCTGAGATAGACGTCCGCAATCCCGAACTCGCCGGTCAGCATCGACGAAACTGGCAACACGGCGCGTTCGTCGCGCAGGACGGCCTCGCAAATGCGGACGATCGCGGTGGCGATGCCAAACGCCGTATGACCCTTGCCGTCGATGATCCTATAGGCGGCTGTTCGAACGTCATCTGCAATCTCGTCGTGCTTGGCGGCAATGCCCGGCGCGAACGCGTTCAGCGTCATACCGCCGATGCGGACGGCTGAGAACGCGGCGACCTCGCTGTCGCCATGCTCTCCCAACACGGCGCCATCGACGGCCCCGGGCGCGACGTCGAGCTCGCGCGCCAGCCTCTGCTGCAGCCGATTGGAATCGAGCAGCGTTCCCGTTCCGATGACACGCACCGCGGGAAAGCCGGACTGTTCGAACGCGACGAGCGTCATCAGGTCGACGGGGTTGGACGCGACGAGAAGAACGCCGTCAAACCCGGCGGCCACAAGATCGGCGACGCACGCGCGAACGATGGTCGCGCTCTTGCCGGCCACCGCCAGGCGGTCCTCGTCGCCTTGGGTCGTCGCGCCGGCCGTGATTACTGCTATCTGCGCCGAGGCCGCATCGGCATAATCGCCCGCCCAGATCCTTGCGGGTCGTGCCAGCGCGTTCGCATCGGACAGGTCCGCAGCTTCGGCAGTGGCCAACGCCCGATCGTTGTCGATCAGGACTATCTCGCGGAATAGCGCGCGCAGCATCAGCGCAAAGGCGGCGGTGCTGCCGACATGCCCGGAGCCGATGATCGCGACACGAGATCGATCCTGCATTTGATGTCCTTAGCGATGACGGGGTGCGCGCGACAGAGGGAAAAGTGCTATCCCGCCAAGACGGCGACGAACAATTAGCGTTACAGCTTTTGCCCATAGCAGCAGCCGGATAGTCACCGGTCACTCTACACGTATGACGAAGGCTAAACCAGGTTCTGGAACTCAGGAGCGGCGAAGGTACACCAAGCGTCTGCAAGTGGATCATTGCTGACCTACAGCTTCTCACGGCGCGAACGGCGGCTCCTCTTCGGATCGGTCGTTCGGTGAGCTGTTTTTGGAACGGCTGCTTCTGGGTCAGTGAGCGTTTTGCGTCCATAAACAAGACGCTTGGCCCGCGATGCTATGAGGCTATGGGCGGCCCGGTTTATGAGGGCGTCTTCGGCCAAATGCGGCTCCATGCGCGCGCAAGCGACCTCGAAGGCCTGGCTGGCAAGCAACCACTCATCGTCCACAACACACCCGGCAATCCTCTGAGAGGCGATGTGTCTGGCTGTCAGTGTCTGTGCTAGTGTTTTTTTGGCTAGCGCCGATGCCGGCAACAGTTTTTGGGGCAGACCGGCACGCCCGAGCAGCCAACTAGCTTCTCAGTCGACGGTACCCTGCAAAGCCTGCAGATGGTCGCTCCACCACTGTGCCATCTCAACCCGCTCGGACCAGTGGGCACCACGGTGAAAGGCGGACCGCACCTGATCGGTGTCGGCATGCGAAAGGGCGCGTTCGATTGCATCAGGGCTCCACCTGCCGCTCTCGTTCAGAAGCGACGATGCCGTCAAACGAAAGCCATGCGCCGTCATGTCGTCCTTGCCGTAGCCCATACGGCGCAGAGCTTGGTTGATCGCGTTCTCGCACATCGGCTTCAGCGGCGACCCTAGTTTGGGAAAGACGTAACGACCGTCCCCAGACAGCCCCTCCGCAGCGCGTAGCACGGCCAGAGCCTGGACGGACAGCGGGACCCGATGCGCTTGGCGCTGCTTCATGCACGCTGCCGGGATGGTGCATACGGCCTTGTCGAAATCGATCTCGCACCATTCGGCCTGTCGGACCTCTCCGGGCCGCTGGAAGACGTGGGCGGTGAACTGCATGGCCAGTGTTGTGGTGGGCTGCCCCGAATAGGCCTTGATCGCCCGTAGCAGGCCACCGAAGGCGACAGGGTCGATAATGGCGGCATGGTGTCTTGCAACTGGCGCCACCAACGCCCCCTGCAGCGGCTGGGCCGGATCGACGGTGGCACGCGCGGTCACCACGGCATACCTGAACGCGGCTGGAAAAGGATCGCAGCCGGCGCGCGGTTTCAAGATAGCCGACGCGTTCAGTCGCTTTCAACACGGCGAGCAATTCGTGAGGGCTGATTTCGGCGATCGGTCGGGTGCCCAGCGAGGGTGACGGCTTCCCGAGCAACCACCGGGTCTTGGCGACGGTAACAGCACCCTTCTTCTCCGCTTCCAGCTTGGCAATGTATTCCTCGGTGATCGCCCCGAATGTGTTCGCCGCTGCAAAATGCTTCACAGTCCGGGCTTCGCGCTTCGCCGCCGCTGGATCACTCCCAGCCTCGGCCGCTCTCCGAGCAGCGTCGCGCCTTTCGCGCGCTTCCTTCAATCCGAGCTCAGGGTGGCTGCCCAACGATAGCTTCTTCTCCTTGCCGTTAAGCCGGTATTTGTAGCGCCAAAGTTTCGAGCCGATCGCCGTCACCAGCAAGTACAAGCCTTTTTCATCGGCAAGCTTGCGGTCAGCGGCACCGGCCTTGGCGAGCCGTACCGCGGTATCTGTCAGTGCCATGGGATCGCCCCTTGCTGCTGTTGTGCATGAGCGCTTGGAAAAGGCCCCCAACTAGGCCCCCAGATTTCCGTGGCTGCCCGCAAACGCCGGCGGTCACTGTAAGGACCAAACTACCTGAATCTGAAGGATTTTTCAACCCCAAGCAGCCGTGGAAGGCTGGATTTTTGGTGCCCCTGGCCGGACTCGAACCAGCACGGATTTCTCCATCCGATTTTGAGTCGGACGCGTCTACCATTTCACCACAGGGGCAGTGATCGACGCGCCTAGCGCATCGGCGCGCCGGCTTCAACCATGCGGCACACGACGGCCGCCTGATCGCCCAGCGCCGGCTACCGCCGACTGGTGCAGAAATGACACGGCGGCAACGTAACCGTCACGGTATCGCCATGGTGCGGCAATATTCCGCTACGCCCCACACGCGTTTTTCGCCAAGAGGGGGACATCATCAACTAACGCAACTGAGGGGGCTCTCATGCGTGCCATCGTTCTTGCCGGTGCTTCGGCGCTGGCCTTTGTTGCCGTGTCCGCTGCGGCACAAACCACTGGAAATGCAACCGTTCCGGCAACCACGACAGCGGCCGCGGCCGCGGCAGATGAAGGCGAAATGGTGATCGTCACCGGGTCGCGCATCGCGCGCGCCAACCTCGATTCGACCGTGCCGGTGACGACGCTGACCCGCGCCGAGCTGACAATCAACGGCGAAGTCAACATCGGTGACCAGTTGTCGCAGCTGCCGTCGTTCCGCAACACCTTCGGCACACAGAATTCGGGCGCCAACATCGGCACCGCCGGCCTCAACATCCTTGATCTGCGTGGTCAAGGCACCGCCCGCACGCTCGTGCTGCAGAATGGCCGCCGCCATGTCACGTCGCAGCCGGGCACCAGCACCGTCGACACCAGCACCATCCCCAACGCCCTTGTCGAGCGCGTCGACGTCGTCACCGGCGCCAATTCGGCGGTCTATGGTTCGGATGCTGTCGCCGGCGTCGTCAACTTCATCACCAAAAAGGATTTCGACGGCATCGCTCTCGACGGTCAGACCGGCATTTCGTCGCGCGGCGACCGCCCGACCTATTTCCTGTCAGGCACCTATGGCAAGAATTTCAACGATGGCCGCGGCAATGTCGCCGTCAACGTTGAATATTCGCAGCAGAACCCGCTCTATTACAGCCAGCGCGAGGATTTCGCCGGCGCGCTAGGCGGCCGTGCCCAGTTCCAGCTGACCCAGGACACATCGGTTTCGGGCCCCAACCGCACGCCCGAGCCTGCGGCGGGTGACGGTATTTTCGACACCACCTTCACGCGCAACGTCAAGAATATCGGTATCTCGACCGGCGGCGCCATCACCTCGAGCTGCCCGGCGCCAACCGCGACCAACGCCGCACGCGTCGCGCTCAACTGCTCGGGGCTGTTCACCAGCACCGGCGCCCAGCTCGGCAACGTCTTTGTCTTTCAGCCCGATGGCTCGCTGGTCAAGAACGTCGTCGATGTCGATTTCCGCCCCTTCGGCTCGGGCAACGGCGTCGGCGGCCAGGGTTCGACCCTGCGCGAAGTCGGCCAGCTGTCGACCGGCACGACGCGTTATGCCGGCAACATCCTCGCGCGCTATGAATTCGATCCGGCCTTCACCGTCTTCACCGAAGCCAAGTTCGTGATGACCAAGTCGCAGCAGGAAGGCCAGCCGACCTTTTCATCGGGCGCGCTCAACCCGACGTTCAGCATCAACAACCCGTTCCTGACAACGCAGGCGCGCAGCACGCTCGTCACTCTGCTGGCACCCGGCGCCACTGGCTTCGCCATCCAGCGCTTCAATATCGACTTTGCCGGCCGCGGCGAAGACCATAGTCGCGACCTGTATCGCATCGTCATCGGTGCCGAAGGCAATTTCCTCGATACCTGGCGCTATGAAATCGCCGCCAACTATGGCCGCGTCGATACCTATTACGAAACCCGCGGCAACGTGAACCTCGCCAAGTTCACCAATTCGGTCAACGCGGTGCGCAACAGCGCCGGCAACATCGTCTGCAGCATCAACACCGATGCCAATCCGGCCAACGACGATGCCGCCTGTGTGCCGGTCAATTTGTTCGGCCTTGGCGCGCCGAGCCAGGATGCGCTGAATTATTTCGGCTATACTTCGTCGCGCAAGCAGAGTTCCGACCAGTATGACATCATGGGCTATGTTTCGGGCGATTCCGAAAAATGGTTCAGCCTGCCCGGCGGCCCGGTCGCATTCTCGATCGGTGGCGAATATCGGCGCGAAACCTCCTATTCGGAATTCGATGCCTTCACCCGCAACGGCGGCACTTTCCTCAACTCGATCGCCATCTTCGATCCGCCGGCCCTGGAGGTAAAGGAAGCCTTTGGCGAACTTCGCCTGCCGCTGATCAAGGACGTCTTCCTGTTGAAGGAACTGACCGTCGAAGGCGCCGCGCGCATTTCCGACTATAACACCGGCAACACCGGTTCGACCTTTGCCTGGAACGCCGGCGTCACCTGGTCGCCGGTCAGCGACCTGCGTTTCCGCGCCGGCTATGGCCGCGCCGTGCGCGCCCCGACGCAGAACAACCTGTTCGCCTCGCAAAGCCAGACCTTCCTCAATGGCCTTGTCGATCCGTGCGGCCAGCAGAACATCAACAACAACCCCAACCGCGTCGCCAATTGCGCCGCTGCGGGCGTGCCGACGACGCAGACGTTCAACGGCGTCACCGAGCCGTTCACCAATCGTCCGGCCTCGGGGATTTCGGGCCTCAACGGCGGCAACCCGCTGCTCGATGAAGAAGTTTCGAACAGCTACACGATCGGCGGCGTGTTCACGCCCAGCTTCATCCCGGGGCTGGCGCTGACGGTCGATTACTACAATATCGAGCTCAAGAACGCGATCAACACCGTGCTTGCCCAGACGGTGATCAACCAGTGCTATGACAGCCCGGATGGCATCGACAACAGCTTCTGCCAGGCGATCACCCGCAACCCCAATGGCACCTTTGCCGGCCAGCAGAACGTCCTGCACGCCGGTGGCCAGGTCGATTTCGCCACGACGGGGTCGTCGTTCACCCAGGGCCCGTTCAACTATGCCAAGCAGAGGACGTCGGGCATCGATTTCGACCTGACCTACAACACGACTTTTGGCGGCGGTGACTGGCGCTTTGGCACCCGCGCCATCGTGTCGTACCTGATCGAGCGCAACGAATTCACCTCGATCACCGAACCTGGTCGCATCACCCAGGAAAAGCAGACGCTGGGCGACCCGGAATGGCAGGGCCAGCTCCGCCTCAACCTCGGCTACAAGGCGTTCGATGCCAGCGTCAACATTCGCTACATCGGCAAGATGACAGTCGCCACCGCCTTCGACGCGCAGAACAGCGTCCAGGGCCGCCCGCCGACCAACGCCGACCAGTTCCTGCGCGTCTTCTACCCGAATGCGGCCTATGCCGACTTCCGGTTCCAGTACAAGCTGGCTGAGGGCAAGCGTCTGTACGTCGGTGTCGACAATGCCTTTGACAAGCTGCCGCCGTTCGATCTGCTCGGCCTCACCGACAGCGCCATCTACAGCAACACCGGCCGCTTCTTCTATGGTGGTTTCTCGGTCAAATACTGACCGCTTTGCCACTGCCGACAGCGCTTGGGGGCCGGTCGCAAGACCGGCCCCCTTTTCGCATTTGCTGGACTTCGCCGCTGCGACGCCGCAAGGCTGCGTGATGCGACCACCTCGAAAAACCGGCGGCCCCAGCGGGGGCGCCC
>JANOCM010000529.1:0-2077 GCA_031412175.1 Alphaproteobacteria bacterium | reverse complement strand
TCGCCGATACGCAACGGCCGCGTCGCGAAACCGCCGCCACAGTTCGGGCAGACGCCGTCCATCGCTGCCACGCAAGCCACACAGAATGTGCATTCGAACGAACAGATCATCGCGCCCGGCACATCCGGCGGCAGGTCGACGCCGCAGCGCTCGCAGTCGGGGCGCGGCTCGAGGCTCACGCCGCCACCACCGCCGCGCAAATCTCCTCGACGATGGCTTTCACCATCTGCTTGTCGTCGCCTTCGGCCATCACGCGGATCACCGGTTCGGTCCCCGACTTGCGGATCAGCAGCCGGCCATGGCCGTTGAGCCGCGCTTCGCTGCTCGCGATCAGCGCCTTGACCTTGTCGTCATCGAGCGGCTTGCCCGTGAAGCGCACGCTTTTCAGCAGCTGCGGCACGACGTCGAAGATGTGGAGCACCTCGCTCGCCGGCTTGCCGCTCGCCACCAGCGCCGCCAGCACCTGCAGCGCCGCAACGAGGCCATCGCCGGTCGTCGAATGGTCGGCAAGGATCAGATGCCCCGATTGCTCGCCGCCGATATTATAGCCGCCGGCGCGCATCGCCTCGAGCACATAGCGGTCGCCGACGCCGGCGCGGTGCAGGTTGAGGCCCCGGCCCGCCAGCCAGCGCTCCAGCCCCAGGTTCGACATCACCGTCGCCACCAGCCCGCCGCCCTTCAGCGTGCCGGTGTCCTGCGCCCGGCCGGTGATCAGCGCCATGATCTGGTCGCCATCGACGATCTGGCCCTTTTCATCGACGACGATCAGCCGGTCGGCGTCGCCATCGAGGGCGATACCGATATCGGCGCCGGTTTCCAGCACCCGCATCTGCAGCGCCTTGGGGTGGGTCGAACCGATCTGGTCGTTGATGTTGAACCCGTTGGGCGTGACGCCGATCGCATCGACGTCGGCACCCAGTTCCCACAAGGCCTGCGGGGCACAGCCATAGGCGGCACCATTGGCGCAATCGATGACGACCTTGACCCCGTCGAGGCGCAGATCGTCGGGAAAGGTCGCCTTGGCAAAATGGATATAGCGGCCGCGGGCATCCTCGATGCGCCGCGCCCGGCCGATGGCTTGTGGTTCGGCCAGCGCCACGTCGCTGTCGATCATCGCCTCGATTTCGGCCTCGTCGGCGTCGGACAATTTGTAGCCATCGGGGCCGAACAGCTTGATGCCATTGTCCTGATAGGCGTTGTGGCTGGCGGAGATCATCACGCCGAGATCGGCGCGCAGCGACCGCGTCAGCATCGCCACCGCCGGCGTCGGGATCGGCCCGGCCTGAATGACGTCCATGCCGACCGAGGTGAAGCCGGCGGTCAGCGCCGATTCCATCATGTAGCCCGACAGCCGCGTATCCTTGGCAATGACGACCTGGTGCTTGTGCTTGCCGCGCAAAAATCGCGTACCGGCGGCCTGGCCGACCTTCATCGCGATGGCGGCGGTCATCGGAGTGGCATTGGTCAGGCCGCGGATGCCATCGGTGCCGAAATATTTGCGTGTCATGGTGTCGCCCTTGGCCGTTTGCGGATTCTCTACGCCGATGCGATTGGCTTGTCGAAGCCCCGCCGCTACCATCGCCAGCAAAGAGGAACCGGCCATGAACAAGCGCAAATTGGGCACCCAGGGCCTTGAAGTCTCCGCACTCGGCCTCGGCTGCATGGGCATGGCCGGCACATCGGGCCAGGCGGCGATGTACGGTGTCGTCGATCGCGACGAAGCCATCGCGACGCTGCACCGCGCGCTCGATCTCGGCATCAATTTCTTCGACACCGCCGAAGTCTATGGCCCCTACATCAACGAGGAACTGATCGGCGGCGCGCTGAGGGCCAGGCGCGGCGAGGCGATGATCGCCACGAAGTTCGGCTTTCGCATCGTCGACGGCAAGGCGATGGGCACCGATTCGCGCCCCGAAAACGTCCGCGCCGTCGCCGAGGCCAGCCTGAAACGCCTCGGCACAGATCGTATCGACCTGTTCTACCAGCACCGCGTCGACCCGAACGTGCCGATCGAGGACACCGTCGGCGCGATGGCGGACCTGGTGCAGGCGGGCAAGGTGCGCTTCCTCGGGCTTTC
>JANOCM010000528.1:0-10892 GCA_031412175.1 Alphaproteobacteria bacterium | reverse complement strand
GGCAGCGCCTCCTTTAGGATACGGCCCTTGGGCAGGGCGAGGGTGAGCGGCTTGATCATGGCATGCGCCGCTTAGCCTGCCGACGCCCTAAACGCCAATCCCTGCGGCTATTTCACCGGCGCGGGGTCGGGCGGATTGTGGGTTTCGAGGAAGCTGGCCAACGCTTCAATCACGCGAATACGTTCGGCATTGCTTTCGTCCCACATTGCCTCGCCGGTCAATTGCAGCCGCGTCGGTGGCTTCCCGGCCTCCCGCAACGCATCCTCCATCGCATCACCCTGCGGGTAGTTTTTCGTGTCGATCAACAAAACCGGTGCCTGCAACTTCGCTGCCAGCGCCCTTGGTGATGAGGAAGCCAATTTCGGATCATCGATAGAAGCAACACCCAACGATGATTTCCACCGCAGCAAGCCGGCCGGTTCGCGGCCATTCGTCGATCTGGCGTCCCATAGCTGCAGGTATTTGCGAAGGTCGTAGACGCCCATAATTCCTGCGGCACAACGGTAGAGGCTAGGAGCCCTTGCCGCGCTGGCCAGTGCCACATGGGCATTCGCCGCTTGCCCGACAATGCACACCCGACCCCCGTCGATTATCCCGGTGCCAACCAGATAGCGGACGCCATCCGATTGATCGGTTTCCACGGCTGCCATGAATTGCCCAACCCCGCTATCGCGCAGCGGCGCGCCAAGACCTGTGCTGCCACGCGCAAACGGCTGCAAAACAGCATAGCCTCGCGAGGCCAAAGCCTGTGGTATCCAGTCAAATCCCGGACCGTTGAACTCACCGGTTGCGGTGAGAACGACCATTGGCAGTCCACGCGCGGTGCGGCCACGCGGCAAGGTAAGGTAGGCCGGGATCTCGAGCCCATCGGCAGCCTTGTAGCGAATGGCACGCTGCTCACTGACGGCACTCGCCTCGATGCCGGGAAATGCGTCCGCCAGCTTCTTTGCCGACTTGTTGAGACGATCGACGGCAAAATAGCTAAGGCCGCTGGTCTGCCCTTCCACCGACACAAGAATAATTTGGTGGTCTGCGGATCGTTGCAGGAAACTGACCTGCTCCCCGGGAAACGCCTTTGCGATGCTACGCCAGACCTTCTGGTCGGCTTCATCGTAAAAAATGATGGTGACCGATTCGAGGCTATGGCTCAAATAGCCAATCATTCGGCCGTCGAACGAATCGAAGAATATGCCGTCGCTCGCAGCCGGAAGGGTGAAGCGCTGATCGCCGGTGCCAAGGTCGATCGACAGAAGTCGCCATTCTTCGGCGACCTTCTTTCGCATGTTGATTTCATTGTCGTTGCGACCCAGCCCGCCCTCTCTTGGATAGTCAATGCAAGCCTGCGCCGTTTCAAGCACGCGCCATTCTGCCTTGGTTGCAGCACGTCCCCATAGCTTCCAGGTACAAGATGCGGGATCAAAATCTTCCCTGCCGACCGCGCGGCCAGTTGTGTCCAAAATCCAGTCCGTCGTGAATTTGTTGCCGTTTTCGCTGCGGCCGACTGCGCCGGTGATAAGGTTGATCTTCCCGACGACGGGCATCCAGTCGTCTCGTTTGTAGCTCCAGCCGTTAACGAAAGCAGTTGGCACACCGTCGACTATTCGCGCCGTGGCTGGACTCCAGATATTGGCGGACAACGTATTCGAATTGCGCAGGAGCGGCGTCCAGGTCCGCGTCGCGATGTCGAGATGATGCGCTTCGAGCGCACGCCTCAACCCGTCAGAGCGCGTGCGATTGGACGCCTGACGCGTGACGACAAGATGACCGGGGCCTGCCCAACTGACACCTGCGATGCTGCCACTGGTAAATGCCGCCGCGATCAGGGGCTCTCCTGATCGCAAATCTATGACCTGAAACTCATACTTGCTGTCGTCCTGAAGCAAGGCCGCATATTTGGTTCCATCCGGCGCCAGCGAAATCCAATCGAGCAGTGGCCGATGCGCATAGGCCGCGAGCGGAGGGGGCGATGCCGCGGCGGCCATCGGCAACAACATGGCGACCAGGCGGCACGCAAGGCCACTCAAATACGCCATCACTTGCATCCCCAACGACTGCGGACGCGATGAAATTCACGTCAACGTTACTATCGGCGCAAGCGATTGAGCTTAGCAAGGCCCGCGCAGCAACCTGACGATGGCCGAAAAATCCATTCCCCCGCCGCCGTTGTTGGCGAACAGCTGGTACAGGGCTTCGGCCTGGGCGCCCATCGGCACGCTGGCGCCCGCTGTCGTCGCGGCGGCGACGGCGAGTTTCAGGTCCTTGAGCATCAGCGCCGTGGCAAAGCCGCCCTGGTAGTCGCGGTTGGCCGGCGAAGTCGGCACCGGGCCGGGGACGGGGCAATAGCAGGTCATGCTCCACGATTGCCCGCTGGCCTTTGAGCTGATGTCGAAGAAGGTTTGCGCGTCGAGGCCGAGCTTTTCGGCGAGGACGAAGGCTTCGGCGGTGGCGACCATGGTGGCGCCGAGGATCATGTTGTTGCAGATCTTGGCGGCCTGGCCCATCCCGGCGGTGCCGGCGTGGATGACCGCCTTGCCCATTTTTTCAAGGATCGGCCGGGCGGCGGCGAAGGCGGCATCGGGGCCGCCGACCATGAAGGTCAATGTGCCGGCATCGGCTGCCGCGGTGCCGCCCGAAACCGGCGCATCGACCATGGCGAGGCCGCGCTGGGCTGCCGCTTCGCCGACCGATTTGGCGGTGGCGACGTCGATGGTGGAGCAATCGATGAGGATCGCCTGCGGGCTGGCGGCGGCGAACAGATCGCCTTCATACGCCGCGCGGACATGGGTACCGGCGGGCAGCATGGTGACGATGGCGTCGGCGCCGGCGGCCGCCTCGGTCGCGCTGGCGGCGGCTGTGCAGCCGTGCGTGACGGCGCGGGCGACAGCGTCGGCGCTGAGATCGAAGGCGCGGACGGCGTGGCCGGCCCTGGCCAGATTGGCGGCCATGCCGCCACCCATGTTGCCGACTCCGATGAAGGCGATTGTGGCCATGTTCTGTCTCCTGTCATCCCGGTGAGCCGAAGGCGACCGTAGGTCTACGCCGGTACCCATGGCCCACCTCGCTCGGGTGCATAATGCGCGCTCTGACGGCTAGATCGTGGTTTATGGGCCCCGGCCTTCGCCGGGGTGACAGCTATTTCCCCGTCCAGTTCCCTGGCCGCTTGGCGACAAACGCCGCCATGCCTTCCTTCTGGTCCTGCGACCCGAACAGCCCGTGGAACAGCCGGCGTTCGAAGCGCACCCCCGCCGATAGCGGCATTTCGAATGCGGCGTCGATCTGTTCCTTGACCGCCAGCACCGCCAGCGGCGCCATCGCGGCGATGGCAGCGGCGGTCTTTAGCGCCTCAGCGACCAAGTCGGCGGCCGGCACGACGCGCGCCACCAGGCCCGACGCTTCTGCCTCGGCAGCGTCCATCATGCGGCCGGTGAGGCACATTTCCATGGCTTTTGCCTTGCCGATCGCCCGCACCAGCCGCTGCGAACCGCCCATGCCCGGGGTGACCGCCAGCTTGATCTCGGGCTGGCCGAATTTGGCACTGTCGCCGGCGATAATGAAGTCCGCCATCATCGCCAGCTCGCAGCCGCCGCCCAGCGCAAAGCCGGCGACCGCGGCGATAAACGGCTTGCGCGTGCCGGTGACGCGCTCATAGCCGGCGAAGAAATTGGCGCCGTACATGTCGGCGAACGATTGCTCCGACATTTCCTTGATGTCGGCGCCGGCGGCAAAGGCCTTTTCGCTGCCGGTCAGGACGAGGCAACGCTGCGCAGGGTCGGCGTCATAGGCGGCGAAGGCGGCGATCAGGTCGGCGAGCGTCTGCGAATTCAGCGCATTGAGCGCCTCCGGCCGGTTGAGGCGGACGAGCGTGACGGCGTCGTGCCGTTCGATGAGCAGCGTTTCATAGGTCATTTGTGTGTCCTTTTCCTTCTGTCACGCCGGCGTAGGCCGGGGCCCATACACCACAAGTTTGCCCCACATGTGCGCTATCACCGGCGAACTCGTGGTTTATGGGCCCCGGCCTTCGCCGGGGTGACAGTTTAGCTTACCCCATCGTCGGAATGACGAACGCGCTGCCCGTATCGCCCACGCCGCCATCCGGCCAGCGCCCGGTCATCGTCTTGCGCTTGGTCCAGAACTGCACGCCCTCCATGCCGTGCTGGCCGATGTCGCCGAACGACGATCGTTTCCAGCCGCCAAAGCTGTGATACGCCACCGGCACCGGCAACGGCACGTTGATGCCGACCATGCCGACGTTGACGCGGGCGGCGAATTCGCGCGCCGCATGGCCGTTCCTCGTGAAGATGGCGACGCCATTGCCGTACTGGTGCTCGCTCGGCAGGCGCAGCGCCTCCTCGAAATCGGCGGCGCGGACGATCTGCAGCACGGGCCCGAAGATTTCCTCGCGATAGCTCTGCATCTCCGGGCGAACATGGTCGAACAGCGTCGGCCCGACGAAGAAACCGCCTTCATGGCCCTGCAGCGCAAAGCCGCGGCCATCGACGACCAGTTCGGCACCTTCATCGACGCCCATCTGGATGTAGCTTTCGATCTTCGCCTTGTGCGCCGCGGTCACCACCGGGCCGTAGTCGGCCTCCGGATCGGTCGAGACGCCGATACGCAGCGCGGCGATCGCGGGCAGCAGCTTGGCGCGCAGCCGCTCGGCAGTATCCTCGCCCACCGGCACCACCACCGGCAGCGCCATGCAGCGTTCGCCGGCCGAGCCGAAAGCCGCCCCCGCCAGATCGCGGACCACGGCATCAAGATCGGCGTCGGGCATGATGATGCCATGGTTCTTGGCACCGCCCATCGCCTGCACGCGCTTGTTGTTCGCCGTGCCGCGGCTGTAGATATACTGCGCGATATCCGACGAACCGACGAAGCTGACCGCGGCGATCGCCGGGTGATCGAGGATGGCGTCGACCATTTCCTTGTCGCCGTTGACCACCGCGAACACGCCATCGGGCAGGCCCGCCAGCTTGAACAATTCGCCCAGCCGCACCGGCACGCTGGGGTCACGCTCCGACGGCTTCAGGATGAAGGCGTTGCCGGTGGCGATGGCGACGCCGGCCATCCACATCGGGATCATCGCCGGGAAATTGAACGGCGTGATGCCGGCGCCGATGCCGATCGGCTGGCGCATCGACCAGACATCGATGCCCGGGCCGGCGCCGTGGGTGAATTCACCCTTCAGCACATGCGGGATGCCGCAGCAGAATTCGATGACCTCCAGCCCGCGCTGGATGTCGCCCTTGGCATCGGCGACGACCTTGCCGTGTTCCGACGACAGCATCCGGGCGAGATCGTCGATCTCCGCCTCGACCAGTTCCTTGAACTTGAACATCACCCGCGCGCGGCGCTGCGGATTGGTCGCGGCCCAGGCCGGCTGCGCGGCGCGCGCGGCGGCAACGGCGGTTTCCAGCGTCGCGGCGGTGCCCAGCCGCACCTGCGCCTGCACGGTGCCAGCGTTGGGATCATAGACATCGCTGGTGCGGGCGCCGTCGGCTGCCGACTGGCCGCCGATATAATGGTCGATGATGCGCATGGGTGTTGCCTTTTTGCGACGTTGCCCGCCGCTTTAGACCCGAGTTCGCCGCCGTTCCACCTGCGACTTTGCAAGGGAGGACGGCAAAAATGCAGCCTCAGGCGCAGGCGACCGCCGCGCAATCGGCAGCACCGGTTTCGACCTGGATCGTCGCATGGCCGATGCCGAAGCGATGTTCGAGATCATGCGCCAGCCCCGCCAGCGCCGCGTCGCCGGGGTGGCCGTCGGGCATCACCAGATGCGCGGTCAGCGCTGTATCGGTGGTGCCCATCGCCCAGATATGCAGGTCATGCACCGTCGCGACACCGGGCCGTGTCTTGAGAAATGCCGCCACAGCGGCCGAATCGATGCCATCGGGCACCGCGTCGAGCGCCATCGCCACCGATTCGCGCAGCAATCCCCAGGTGCCGCGCAGGATTATGGCAACGACGACCAAGCTGAGCGCCGGATCGATCCAGTTCAGGCCGGTCTTCAGGATCAAAAAGCCCGAAACCACCACCGCCGCCGAGATGCCGGCATCGGCGAGCATGTGCAGATAGGCGCCGCGGATGTTGACGTCGCCTTTGCGACCGCGCGCGAACAGCCAGGCGGTGATGCCGTTGACGACGATGCCGCCGGCGGCGACCGCCATCACTGTGCCGCCCGGCACCGGCTGCGGCGCTAGCAGCCGCTGGAATGCCTCGGCAGCGATGGCGCCGCATGCCAGCACCAGCAGCACGCCATTGGCGAGCGCGGCGAGGATGCCGGAACGTTTCAGGCCATAGGTGAAGCGGGCGCTGGGGGCGCGGGCGGCGAGCCGCACCCCGCCCCAGGCGAGCGCGAGGCCGAGGACATCCGACAAATTGTGCCCGGCGTCGGCGAGCAGCGCCATCGATCCGGTGGCGAGGCCGGCGGCGGCTTCGATGGCAACATAGGTGAGGTTGATGGCGATGCCGATGGCGAAGGCACGGCCGAAGCCTGCCGCCGGGGGGGCGTGATGGTGGTGGTCGTGGTGGTCGTGGGCGGGCATGGGGGGTGTTTAGCACGATGCCGGCGTCGTTACAGGGCAGCCGGCGGCGAAGCCGCCGAGTCTGCGAAGATTCAAGGTGAAGGGGTTGCGGGCAAAGCCCGCGCGTCGGACGGGTTCGGGCGGCGTGGCAGCCCGCCCCGCCGGCCGATCTTGCGCGAGTCGGGCTGGAGCTTCGCTCCATCGCCGCCGCGCGGCGATGGAGCGGGCGAAGGGATTCGAACCCTCGACTTCAACCTTGGCAAGGTTGCGCTCTACCCCTGAGCTACGCCCGCTCGACCGCTGGTTCGTCTGGCGAACCTCGTGGCGAGCGGCGCGGTTAGCACCGGGTGCGCCGGCGATGCAAGCACTATCCCACCAACCGGCGTAAAAACCCGCGCGAACCGTCGCAAAATCCGCGCCGCGCCGGCCGCCGCGACAATCGCGGGCTTGGCCCGGGCTTGGCAAAATCGTAACCACATCCCCATATGGCCGCAACGCCAGACAAAAGGGATCGCACCTTGGCCAGCCTCGCCACCGCCGCCACCGAAAAAGCCAGCATCGAGGCGTTCCGCCGCGACGTCATCGATGCGTCGAAGGAGGCGCTGGTGCTGGTCGATTTCTGGGCCGAATGGTGCGGGCCGTGCAAGACGCTGACGCCGCTGCTCGAAAAGGTCGTCGCCGCGCACGCGCCGCGGGTCAAACTGGTCAAGATCGACGTCGACAAGAACCAGACGCTGGCAAGCCAGTTTCGCATCCAGTCGATCCCGACCGTCTATGCCTTCCTCGCCGGCCAGCCGGTCGATGGCTTCCAGGGCGCCTTGGGCGAACGCGAGCTGAAGGCGTTCATCGATCACCTGCTCGCCGGCGCGCCCTTGCCCGCCGGGGAAGCCGATGCCGAGGCCGAAATCGCCGCGATGGTCGAAGCCGCCGATGGCGCCCTGGCCGCCGGCGCGCATGATGATGCCGCCGCCATGCTCGGCGCGCTGGTGCAGGAACTTCCCGAGCGCGAAAATCTCGCCGGCAAATATGCGCTGGCGCTGCTCGCCGGCGGCAAGACCGACGCTGCGGCGACCGCGCTCGCCGCGGTGCCGGCGGAATCGAAGGATGCCGATGTGGCGAAGGCGCGCGCCGCCGTGGCGCTCGCCGCCGAAGCTGTGCCCGTCGACGATCTCGCCGGGCTCATCGCCGAGGTCGAAGCGCAACCGGATAACCATGAAAAACGCTTCGAACTCGCCGGCGCGCTGCTCGCCCGCGGCGATCGCGATGCCTCGGCGGAAGCCTTGTTGGCGATCATCGCCGCCGATCGCGGCTGGAACGACGGCGCCGCGCGCACGACCCTGCTCAAGATGTTCGAAGCCACCGGCCTCGACGACGCCTGGAGCATCAAGACCCGCGCCCGGCTACGATCGATATTGTTTTCATGAACATGCCCGAACCCCTTCCCGCCGCCGTTCCGGTGTTCCCGCTGTCGGGGGCGCTGCTGCTGCCGCGCGGCGTGCTGCCGCTCAACATCTTCGAACCGCGCTATCTCGCCATGGTCCGCGACGCGATGGCGGCCACCGGTGCCGCCAACCGGATCATCGGGATCATCCAGCCGCGCTATGACGGCGACCCGCCGCCGCTGTACGAAGTCGGCTGCCTCGGCCGGATCAGCGACTATCGCGAGACCGACGATGGCCGCATCCTGATCGCGCTGACCGGCATTTCGCGCTTCCGCATCCATGCCGAGCTCGATCGCACCACCCTCTACCGCCAGGTCATGGCCGATTACGACGGCTTCGGCGACGACCGCGACGAGCCCGAGGCGCTCGCCGCCGCGGCGCGCGCCGGCCTTGAGGACGTGTTGCGCGTCTATCTCGATGCCCAAGGCCTCAGCGCCGACTGGGACGCGGTGAAATCCGCCGACGATGAATCGCTGGTGACGACGCTGGCGAGCGTCTGCCCGTTCGATCCGGCGGAGAAACAGGCGCTGCTCGAGGCCGACGACCTCGCCGATCGCGCCGGCACGCTGACCGCGCTGATGACCTTTGCGCAAGGCTCGGGCGGGGATCGGCCGACGTTGCAGTGAGGATGGGGCAGTGATCGACCCCAAGCTGCTGGCGATCCTGGTCTGCCCGATGACGCGGACGCCGCTGCGCCTGGATGAAGCCGCGCAGGAACTCGTCGCCGACAAGGCCGGGCTCGCCTATCCGATCCGCGATGGCGTGCCGATTTTGCTGATCGAGGCAGCGCGCGAGTTCATGCCGGTGGAGGATTAGGGCCCCTCCCTCCCCGCAGGGGGGAGGGACGGGGCTTTCAATCGAACGCCAACCCCTCGAACGTCCCCGACCGCCGCCATTTGTCGATATGGCGAAAGAACGCCAGCGCGCCACCCGGATGCCCGACGGCGTATGCCGCCTCTGGCCCGCGCTCCTGGCCTTCGTTGTTGTAATAGCCGGGGGTGCAATCGGGGCCGCCGATCATCATGCCGGGGCCGGTCATGACCAGGTCAACCCACGCCGCCTGCGCTTCTGGCGTCGCATCGATTCGGGTGTGGCCGGCCGCACTGGCGTGGCGGACGATGGTGGCGATGGTGGTGCCGGCGTCGGTCCAGTTGTGCGGAACGTTGACGACATAGTTGGCGGCCTGGGCGAATTGCACGATGAAGGCGTTGGGAAAGCCGTGGACGTGCAGCCCGTGTAGCGTGCGCATGCCCTCGCTCCACGCCTCCGACAGCTTGCGGCCGCCGACGCCCGTGATGTCGAAGCCGGCGCGGCGGGTGTGATCGGTGCCGACTTCGAAGCCCGAGGCATAGATGATGCAGTCGACTTCATATTCGATGCCGCCGACGACGATGCCGGTTTCGGTGATCCGCTCGACGCCTTTGCCGTCGGTATCGACCAGAACCGTGCCGGGTTCGTTGAACGCCTGCAGATAGGCGTCGTGGAAGCATGGCCGCTTGCACAGCTGGCGGTACCAGGCCTTGAGCTTTTCGGCGGTTTCAGGATTGCCGACGATGGTTTCGGCGCGCGCGCGGATCTCCGACATCTTCTCGAAATCAGCATCCTCGAACGCCGCCAGCATGTTTTCCGGCGTCATTTCGGTCGGCGGCAACGCCATGATGCGGTTGCGGATGCGTTTCGACAGGTCGGTCCAGCCGTCCTGCACCCAATCTTCGGTGGCGCCGCCCATGCCGACATTGCCGGCAAAGTTTTCCAGCCAGCGCTGCTGCCAGCCCGGCGTGGCGATCGAGTCGAACCAGTCGGGGTCGATGGGTTCATTGGCGCGGACATCGACCGAAGATGGCGTGCGCTGGACGACATACAAAGTGCCGGCAGCGCGCGCGAGGTGCGGAACACATTGCACCGATGTGGCGCCGGTGCCGATGATCGCCACTCTTTGGTTGATCAGGCGATCAAGCGGCGCACCATCGGAATCCCCCCCGGGTGTACGCATAATCCCACCGGCTGGTGTGGAAACTATGCCCCTTGAACGTCTCGATACCCGGGATTCCCGGCAGTTTCGGCACGTTCAAGGGCCCGGTGCCCATGCCGATGAAGTCGGCAGTGAAGCAATCGCCGCGATTTGTGGTGATTTCCCAGACGTTTCGCCCCTCGTCCCACGCCATCGCAGTGACTTCGGTGTGGAACAGTGCCTTGTCGTACAGGCCGAAGGTGCGGCCGATGCGCTGCGATTGCGCCAGGATCTCGGGCGCATGGGCGTATTTTTCGGTCGGCCGGTGCCCGGTTTCCTCGAGCAACGGCATGTAGATGATCGAGGCGGTATCGCATTGCGCGCCGGGATAGCGATTCCAGTACCAGGTGCCGCCGAAATCGCCGGCCTTTTCGATGATGCGGACGTCAGTGATGCCGGCCTCGACCAGCCGCGCCCCGGTGCACAGCCCGGCAAAACCACCGCCGACAAAGGCGAAACGCACATGATCGGTGACGGGTTCGCGCGGGAGCACGGGCATATAGGGGTCATCGCGCAACGCCGCGAACCGCCCGGTCAGCGCCACATATTGGTCGTTGCCGTCGGGCCGCAGCCGCTTGTCGCGTTCGGCGCGATACCTGGCCTTGAGTTGGTCCTTGTCGATTGCCGCGCTTGCCATAGCTGACCCCCTGTTGCCGGGCCTGACTAGATCAGTTCGCCCGTCAGCAAAGCTGGCAGTTTTCCGGTTTCGCCGCGTGCTTCGGCCATGAAGCGCGCCTTCAGCGGCGGGATGCGCTCGACGCCGGCCAGGCCGAAGCGCCGGATCGCCGACGGCAGCCGCCCCGGCACGGCAAAAAGCCGGTTCAAACCATCGGTCACCGCGCTGACCATGCTGTTATCGAGCCGCCGCCACGCCGAATAGCGCGCCAGCACATCGGGGGCGCCAAGGTCCTG
>JANOCM010000527.1:0-2274 GCA_031412175.1 Alphaproteobacteria bacterium | reverse complement strand
GGTCGGCATGTTGGTGGCGAGCAACGACTGCCCGAGCTGGACATCGGCGAGCAGTTCGACCGGAAACTCGCGCGGCTCCATCGCTGCGGCGCGGATCGGCTTGGCATCGGCGCCGAAGGTGACGAAATGATCGCTGAGCGCTAGCAGCCGCCCCTTGGCATCGATGCCGGCCTTGAAGCCATGCCAGCCGGCGGGGCGGTAATAATCGTGGCGAATGTCGTCGGCGCGGCTGTTGATCAGCTTGACTGGCACGCCGGGCAGCTTGGCGGCGATCTGCGCCGCCTGCACCATGTAGTCGTTCATCAGCCGCCGGCCGAAGCCGCCGCCGGTGCGGGTCAGGTGGATGGTGATGGCTTGCGGATCGATGCCCAGCGCCTTGGCGACCAGCCCGCGGCCATTTTCGGGAAGCTGGCTCGGCGCCCAGATCTCGACCTTGCCATCCTTGAACTGCGCCGTGCAATTCTGCGGCTCGAGCGTCGCATGGGCGAGGAACGGATAGCTGTATTCGGCGCTGATCGTCTTGGCAGCACCGGCCATGGCCGCCGCGACATCGCCCTTTTTGACCACATCCGCCGCGGGTGGCCTGGCGAGCAGCGCCTGCGCCGCGGTCGCATAGCCGGCGGTCGAATGCGCCCGCGCCGCCGCGTCGTCCCAGGTGATCGCCAGAGCGGCGCGCGCCTTGTCCGCCGTCCACCAGCTGTCGGCGACGATCGCTACCGCATCGTCGGCGCCGGACGGGTTGACCCCGGTGTTGAGCGTCACCACGGCGCGCACGCCGGGCAGCGCCTTCGCCTTGGCGAGGTTGGCCGACTTGATCGTGCCGCCGAACGCCGGGCACATCTCGATCGCGGCATAGGCCATGCCGGGCAGCACGGTGTCGATGCCGAACAGCGGCTTGCCGGCGACGATCTTCGGCGTGTCGACGCCGGGCTGCGGCGTGCCGATGATACGGAAATCGGCCGGGGATTTCAGCCTGATATCGCCTTCCGCCGGCGCCGGCAGCGCGGCGGCGGCGACAGCGAGGCTGGCGTAGGTGGCGCTGCGGTTGCTGGCGCGGTGGGTGACGACCCCGTCGGCGGTGGTCAACGTCGCGGCATCGACGCCCCAACCCTGCGCTGCGGCGGCGACGAGCATCTGGCGCGCGGCGGCGCCGACGCGGCGCATCGGCAGCCAGTTGCGCGGCGTCGCCTCGCTGCCGCCCGCCGACTGGTTGGGGTAGAGCGCCGCATCGACCGGCGTCTGCTCGACGGTGACACGGCCCCAGGCGACATCGAGTTCCTCGGCGATCAGCATCGGCAGCATCGTGCGGACGCCCTGGCCGATCTCGGGGTTTTTCGATCCGATCGTCACGCTGTTGTCGGGAGCGATGCGGATATAGGCGTTGATCGCGCCGGGTGCGGCTGCGGCATCGGCGCCGAACGGCAGGATCGATTCAAAACTGATGACGCCGCCGGCGATGACGGCGGCCTTGATGAAGCCGCGGCGGTGGAGCTCAGGCAGCATTGGCGGCCTTTCCCGATGCGGCCAGCTTGATGGCGGCGCGGATGCGGATGTAGGTCGCGCAGCGGCAGATATTGCCCGCCATGGCGGCATCGATGTCGCTGTCGCCGGGACGCGGCGTCTTCTGCAGCAGCGCCGTCGCCGACATGATCTGCCCGGCCTGGCAATAGCCGCATTGTGGCACGTCGAGCGCCACCCAGCTGGCAGTGACACGCTTGCCGACGGGTGTGCTGGCAATGTGCTCGATGGTAGTGATCTTGCGGGTGGCGGCGTCGGCGATGGTCAGCTGGCACGATCGCACCGCCTCGCCGTCGGCATGGACGGTGCAGGCACCGCACAGCCCGGCACCGCAGCCGAATTTGGTGCCGACGAGGCCCAGATCCTCGCGCAGCACCCAGAGCAGCGGCTTTTCGGGGTCGGCATCGACCTTGCGCGCCACGCCGTTGACCATCAGCAATGTCGCCATCGTCGGTCGTCCTCCCGCGTCAATCATTCGCTGGCCGCACCGATAACGCAAGCCCGCCAAACAACGTAGGCCGTTCTGGCGCGCGCCGGGGCCGGGCGCTAAGGATGGCGGATGACCACGACCCCGCCGAAACCAGCGCCGGCGCGGCCGGACCCCCGGGAAACGCCGGCCCGCCCCGGCAGCAACCCGCGCGGCGCCGAAACCGTCGACCTGATCCTCAAGGCGGCGCTCGACGTGCTGATCGACGAAGGCGCCGCCGCCTTCACGCTGCGCCGCATCGCCACCAAATGCGACATGAAGGTCGGCAA
>JANOCM010000526.1:0-5362 GCA_031412175.1 Alphaproteobacteria bacterium | reverse complement strand
CGCCAACATCGCCGACAAGGCCAGCCTGCAGGCGCTCGTCGACAAGACCGTCGAACGCCACGGCCAGATCGACCATCTCGTCTGCAACGCCGCGTCGAACCCCTATTTCGGCCCGCAGGCCGGCATCACCGACGACCAGTTCCTGAAGATCCTGCAGAACAACATCGTGTCGAACCACTGGCTGGTCGCGATGGTCGCGCCGGCGATGCGGGCGCGCAAGGATGGCACCATCACCATCATCTCGTCGGTCGGTGGCCTCAAGGCCTCCACCGTCATCGGCGCCTATTGCATTTCAAAGGCCGCCGACATGCAGCTGGCGCGCAACCTGGCGGCGGAATTCGGGCCCGACAATGTCCGCGTCAACTGCATCGCGCCGGGCCTGATCAAGACCGATTTCGCCAAGGCCCTGTGGGACAACCCCGATATACTCAAGGCATCGACCAGCAACGCGCCGCTGCGCCGCATCGGCGTGCCCGATGAAATCGCCGGCATGGCGGTGCTGCTTGCCGGCAAGGCCGGCGGGTTCGCCACCGGGCAATGTTTCGTAATCGACGGCGGCGCGACGATTGCCTGATTCTGGCGCCTGAACGAAAAAAGGCCCGGGGTCACCCCCGGGCCTTTTCATGACGTGCGACGCCTCAGGCGGCGACGGTCGGCCGGCGGCGGCGCGAGGCCATGCCGACAAGGCCGAGACCGGCGATCAGCATGCCCCAAGTGGACGCTTCCGGCACCGCAGCGATGGTGATGTTGTCGAGCGCCGGGCCCCAGGGCGAATCATCGGCGCTGCCAAAGGTCAGCGTCGTCGCCGCCGCCAGCGCGGTGAAGCGCAGCGTATAGCGCGTCCAGACGAGGTCGGGGGTCGCGAACGTCGAGGTATCGACGTTGTAGTTGGCCGATGTGCTGCCGGCCGACGCGGTCAGCGTCTTGATGTCCGGCGCACCATCGGGGTTGCCCGACATGTAAAAGCTGACGACATAGGTGGTGCCGATGTCGGTCGCGATATCCTGCGACACCGATCCCGCCGTCAGCGCTGACAGGTCGAGGCTGCGCGCGCCGTCCTGCGACACCCAATAGCTGCCGATATAGTCGACGCCGGCACCGCCGACCGTCCAGCCGTCGATGTTGCTGCCACCGGCGGGCACCGTGGCGAACGAGCCCGGATCGGGGATGCCGATTTCAAAGCTGCCGTTGACGATGGTGGCGGCATTGGCACTGCCGGCGATGGCGAGGGCAGCAAGAACGGGAAGGATGCGACGCATTTTTGGTTTACTCCTGGTTAACACATTGAATTCTTTCAATGCCTTGCAAGGAGCGGGCCAAGTGGAAAGTGTCGGCTTTTCAGCGGCACAACCCTATCGTTCGGTAAATGCTGTAAATCTGGCCGACACCGATCGGCGGCGCTTCTGGCCGCCCCGGCCCTATTCGAGTTCGAAAACCATCGTCACGCTGACCGTTAGCGCGACTTCGCCGGGTTCGACCGGCGACGCCGCCTCGCCGTCCGATTTGGCGCGCATCGCCATCAGCATCGGCCGTGGCTCGGGCTGGTAGCCGCCGCTTTCGGAAATCTGGGTGATGCGGCGGATCTTGAGACCGGTGGCGCGGGCATAAAGTTCGGCGCGCTTGCGTGCCGTTGCCACCGCCTCGACGCGCGCTTCATCGAGCGCTGCCGCGCTGTCGTCGACACGGAAATTCGGCCCGTTGATCTGGTTGGCGCCGACGCCGACCAGCGTATCGAGCAATTTGCCGGCTTCGGCGATCTTGCGCAGCCGCAGCGACACGGTGTTGGTCGCCTGGTAACCGGTCAGGATCGGCGCCTGGTTGTTCTCATAACGATATTGCGGCTGCAGGTTGAGCCCGGCGGTCTGGATGTCGCGGTCGTCGATGCCGGCACGGCGAATTGCAGCGACCACCGCGGTCATCTTGGTGGCATTCTCGGCCATCGCGGCCGCTGCCGTCGGCGCCGTGGTGACGACCCCGCCCGATACATCGGCGATGTCGGGGGCGCGCGTCACCCGGCCTTCGGCGGCGATGGTCAGCGTCGTCGGGGTGGGCACATACGACGGCGGCGTCTGGGCGCCGGCGGCACCGGCTAGTCCCAGGGTGCCGGCGGCGATGGCGGCAAGGGCGATTCGGCTGCGCGATGACATCGGTGATTACCTTAGCGATTACGACTGGGGCGATTACGGCTGGATGCCCACCAGATCGTTCACGCCGACTTTCGCAATGCTGAACGGGGAAACTTCAGCCGCGGCCCTTCAGCAACCGCAGCAGCCACAGCAGCAGCACGGCGCCGAGGATCGACATGATCCAGCCCGGCGCCGAACCGTCGCGATACCAATGGAAGACCTCGCTGCCGAGATATTTGGCGATCATCGCGCCGGCGATGCCGATCAATATGGTGACGATGCAGCCATCGGGCTTCGGCCCCGGCGACAGCCATTTGGCGATGGCGCCGACGATGAAGCCGACGATGATCGTGCCGATGAAACTGAACATGCGGTGGATTCCCGATCGGCCCGGCAATGCCCGGCACCTGCCGCAAGCCTGCCAAGTTCGCGCCGGCAACGCAATGATTCGGGCAAGCTGGCGATGCTGCGGCGTCGCGCCGTGATGGGCCCGAAAGGAATTTGCCTTCGCAACGCCACAGTCCTGCGCTATGAGGCGCTTGCAGGTGGTGGGGTATTCAAGTAATACAGTCCGCGCCAGAGGACGTATTGAGCATGAACATGCATAACAAGCTGCCCGAACCCACTGCGGCAGACGTTTACAGCTTCCCCGCCGCGTCGGAGCCACCGGCCCGGCGGCGCTGGCTGATTCCGCTGCTCATCGTCCTCGTGGCGCTGGCCGCGTTCGGCCTGTGGAAGGCCTTTGCGCCGGCCAAGGTCGCGGCGCCGGTGCCGCCGGTGGCCAAGATCACCGTGATGGTTCCCGGCAGCAGTAACGTCACCGATTCGGTCACCGCCACCGGCTCGATCGCTGCCCGCCGCGATTCGGCGATCGGCGTCCAGGGCGAAGGCGGGCGCGTTGTTGCCGTGTTGGTCGAGCCCGGCCAGTCGGTGGCGAGGGGCCAGGTGCTGGCGCGCATCGATCGCAGCGTCCAGGTCCAGCAATCCGCGCAGCTCGCCGCGTCGGTGCGCGCCGCCGATGCCGATGCCCGCCTCGCCGATGCCGACCTCGCGCGCGCGCTCAAGCTGGTCGACAAGGGCTTCATTTCCAAGGCCGATATCGATCGCCGCACCGCGACGCGCGACGGCGCGCTGGCGCGCGCCCAGCTGGCCCGCGCCCAGTTAGCCGCCAACGAGGCGTTGATCGGCCGGCTCGATGTCCGCGCCCCCGCCGCCGGGCTGGTGCTGTCGCGCAACGTCGAAACCGGGCAGATCGTCGGCGCCGGCGGCACCGCGATGTTCCGCATCGCCGAAGGCGGTATCCTCGAAATGCGCGCGCTCGTCGCCGAGCAGGACATGGCGCGGCTGAAGCCCGGCATGCCAGCGCGGGTGACGCCGGTCGGTTCGACGACCGATTATCCCGGCAAGGTCTGGCTACTCGATCCGGTCATCGACGCGGTCAGCCGCCAGGGCGTCGCGCGCGTCGCGGTGCCCTATGCTCCCGGCCTGCGCGTCGGCGCCTTTGCCAAGGTGCGTATCGATGCCGGCGAAACCCGCCGCCCGGTGCTGCCGCAATCGGCGGTCCAGGCCGATGACAAGGGCAATTTCGTCATGGTCGTCGGCGCCGACAATCGCGTCGCCCGGCGGGGCATCGCCATCGGCACCGTCGGTGACCAGGGCGTCAGCATCACCCGCGGCCTCGACGGCACCGAAAAAGTCGTCGTCAACGCCGGTGCCTTCCTGCGCCCGGGCGAAAAGGTTGCGCCCGTCCTCGCCCGCACCCCTGCCTGAGGCCGTCCGATGCGCAACATTTCCGCCTGGTCGATCAAGAACCCTATCCCGCCGCTGGTCCTGTTCGCGATGCTGGTGCTCGCCGGCATCGTCAGCTTCATCAAGATGGACATCAACAACAACCCGGATATCGATTTTCCGGCGGCACAGGTGATCGTCAACCAGCCCGGCGCGGCGCCGACCGAGCTTGAAACCCAGGTGACGCAACGCGTCGAGGCGGCGGTGCGCGGCATCAACGGCGTCGATGAAATCACCTCGTACGTGTCCGAAGGCCAGTCGCGCACCAGCGTGCAGTTCGCCATCGGCACACCGGTCGATCGCGGCGTCAACGATGTCCGCGATGCCATCGCCAACATCCGCAGCGACCTGCCACAGGGCATCCTGCAGCCGCAGGTCCAGCGCATGGACGTTTCGGGCGGCCCGATCGCTTATGTCGCGGTCGAAGCCACCGACATGACGTTGGAACAGCTCAGCTGGTTCGTCGACAATACCGTCGCCAAGAAACTGCTCGCCATCCCGGGCATGGCGCAGGTGCGGCGGTCGGGCGGGGTCAGCCGCGAAATCCGGGTCATCCTCGATCCGGCGCGGATGCAGGCCTATGGTCTGACCGCGAGCCAGGTCAACGACCAGCTGCGCCTCGTCAACCTCAACGCCGCCGGTGGCCGCGCCGAAATCGCCGGCTCCGAACAATCGGTGCGCGTCGTCGGCAACGCCGCCAATGCGCTGGCGCTCGGCGAGACCCAGATTTCGGTGCCCGGCGGCCGCACGATCCGCCTGTCCGACATCGCCGATGTGAAAGACAGCTTTGCCGAACAGCGCAGCCTGTCGAAGAAAAACGGCCGCCAGGTCCTCAACTTCTCGATCGCCAAGTCCAAGGGATCGTCCGACGTCACAGTCTATGACGAGACGCAGAAGATGCTGGCGCAGATCAAGAAAGACAATCCACAGGTCACCTTCACCGAATTGTTCACGAGCGTCGATTTCACCAAGCAGCAATATGAGTCGTCGATTTCGGCAATGATCGAGGGCGCCCTGCTGGCGATCCTCGTCGTCTTTGTCTTCCTGCGCGACTGGCGCGCCACGCTGATCGCCGCGGTCGCGATCCCGCTGTCGGCGATCCCGGCGTTCTGGTTCATGGACCTGCTCGGCTTTTCGCTCAACGTGCTCAGCCTGTTGGCACTCAGCCTCGTCGCCGGCGTGCTTGTCGATGACGCCATCGTCGAGATCGAAAACATCGTCCGCCACATGCGCATGGGCAAGACGGCCTATCAGGCATCGATGGATGCCGCCGACGAGATCGGGCTGGCTGTCGTCGCCACCACCTTCGCCATCGTCGCCGTCTTCCTCCCCGTTGGCCTGATGCCGGGCATTTCCGGGCAATTCTTCAAGAATTTCGGCTTCACGGTCGTTGTCTCGGTGCTGCTCAGCCTTGCCGTCGCGCGCATGATCACGCCGATGCTTGCGGC
>JANOCM010000525.1:0-9544 GCA_031412175.1 Alphaproteobacteria bacterium | reverse complement strand
GAAATGGCCTATGCGCTCGCCGATTCGGCGCCGAAAGCGCTGTTTCTCGACGCTGAGCGGCTGGAGCGGTTGGGGGCGGACAGCGCCACCGGCATGATCGTCGTCGGTGTGCGCATCGCCGATGCTGCTGCCGACATCATCGCCTGGTCCGATATCATCGCCCATGGCGGCGCCATGCCCGATGTCGCCATCGATCCCGACGACGACGCCTGCATCTTCTACACCTCGGGCACCACCGGCCTCCCCAAGGGCGCGCAACTCACCCATCGCGGCTGCGTCGCCAATCTGTACAACATGCTCTATGCCGCCGCATCGTCGGCGCTCGCCACCCAGCGCGCCACCGGCACCGCGCCGCCAGCCGAGGCACCGGTGCCGGTCACACTGATCACCACGCCGCTGTTCCACGTCACCGCCAACAATTGCGGCGCCTATATCACCACCGCGGTCGGCGGCACGCTGGTGCTGATGTACCGCTGGGATGCCGGCGAAGCGCTGCGCCTGATCGCCCGCGAGCGGGTGACGGCGATGAGCGGCGTGCCGGTGATGGCCCGCGAGCTGATTGCCCACCCCGATTTCGCCGCCACCGACACGTCGAGCCTGACCTCGCTGGCCGGCGGCGGCGCGCAGGTGCCGCCCGATCTCGTCCACAAGATCGAGGCGCAGGTGGCGACGGCGCGGCCCGGCACCGGCTATGGCATGACCGAAACCTGCGGGATCATCACCTCGGTGTCCGCCGATTTTTTCGTCGACAAGCCCGATAGCGCCGGCCCGGCGATGCCGAATTTCGAGGCAAAGTGCGTCGATGAGGATGGCAATACCGCGCCGGAGGGGGCGGTCGGCGAGCTGTGGGTCAGGGGATCATCGGTCATCAAGGGCTATATCAACCGCCCCGAGGCGACCGCAGCGGCGATCACCGACGGCTGGCTGCACACCGGCGACATCGCGCGCATCGATGCCGACGGCTTCATCTTCATCGTCGACCGCAAGAAGGACATGGTGTTGCGCGGCGGCGAGAACGTCTATTGCGCCGAAGTCGAGGCAATCGTCTATCGCCACGCCGCCGTCGCCGAATGCTGCGTTTTCGGCGTGCCCGATGAGCGGCTGGGTGAGGAAGTCGGCGTCGCGATCGTGCTGAAACCGGGGGAAGTGCTCGACGATGCGGCGCTGCGCGCGCATTGCGCCGTGGCCATCGCCAAGCACAAGGTGCCGCGCTACGTCTGGTTTCTCGACGAACCGCTGCCGCGCAACGCCAGCGGCAAGTTCCTCAAACGCGAATTGCGCGATCGGCTGAGCGCCGGGGTGGCCTAGGCGCGGATGAACAGCCCGATCGTCAGCGCCACGCCGATGACGATGATGCCGATCTTGAGCAGTTTTTCCGGCAACACCTTCAAGGCGCGGGCACCGACATAGCCGCCGATGATCGATCCGGCGCCGATGGCGGCGGCTTCGCGCCAGGCGACGGCACCCGACAGCGCGAACACCGTGGCCGCCGCAAGGTTGGACAGCGCGACAAGGACATTCTTGGTGCCGCCGGCGTTGCGCACCGGCAGGCGGGCGAGGGTCAGCGAGGCAAGTGTCATGATGCCGGCGCCGCCGCCGAAAAAGCCGCTGTAGAGCCCGATCGTGCCTTGCGTCAGCACCGTGACCCAGGCCGGCGGCGGTGCGCTGCCGGGTTTCGGGCCCGCGCCGAAGCTGCTCCAGGCGAACAGCGCGGTGGCGGCGAGCACCAGCCAGGGCACCATGACGGCGAAGACCTTGCTCGGGGTTGCGATCAGCAGGAAGGCACCGCCGACGCCGCACGACAACGCGATGACGGCCAGCGACCGGAACGACAACCGCTCGGCGCCCGACACCAGCGAGCGCCCGGCCCAACCGGTGGTGATCTGCCCCGGGAACAGCGCGACCGTCGAGGTGATGTTGGCGAGTTTGGGATCGAGCCCCGCGGCGATCAGCGCCGGCAGGGTGATGAACGAACCGCCGCCGGCAAGGGCATTCTGCACGCCCGCCCACAGGCCGGCAGCGAAGAGCAGGAGGAAGATGGTCATCGGTGGTGCGTTTCGACGCTGCGGCGGGGGATGGCAAGCCTTCCGGCCTTTCTGTCATCCCGGCGAGCCGAAGGCGACCGAAGGTCAACGCCGGGACCCATACACCACGATCCTCCCGGCGGGCAGCACTCGTGTGGGTACAATCGTGGTTTATGGGTCCCGGCCTTCGCCGGGATGACACGAAGAATCCACCGGCGACCCGCTATTCCGCCGCCGCCACCTCCGCCACCGCCCGCACCGTCACCGGAATCGCGCTCTGCCGCGACTGGCCGGTGATCGGGTCATAGTCGCTGGTTTCGTCGACCAGCCGGTTGGTGGTGTTGCCATGGGCACGCACGCCGCCAAGCCCAGTGTCGTGATCGCCGAACGCATGCGCCATCGAGATGACCCCCTGCCGGATCTCGGGCGTTGCCCTGGCGATACCATAGAGGCTGCCGCGCGCGCCGGTGATCGCGATGGCGCTGTCGTCGGCGATGCCGAGCCGCGCCATGTCGTCGGGGTTCATATGGGCATGGTTGGTCGTGCCCTTTTTCGCCAGCGCGGCGTACTGGTGGCCCGACGAATTGAACACATGCTTTGTGCGCCGCGACACCAGCCGGAAGCCGCCATCGGCATCGGGCACCTGCGCCAAGCGGGCGCGCAACTGGGCGATCGCATCGTCGGGGGTCAGCGTGAAGCGCGCCTCGGCACCTGCCGGCGCTGGCTGCACAACGGGCGCCAGGTCATCATAAACGATCGCGGCGCCATCGGGGGTCTCGTCGCGCACCTGACTGGGCGGCACAAGGCCGCCTGCTGCGATCAGGTCCAGGATTGCCGCCTTGTCGGGCTTTACGGCCAGATCGGCCTCGCCGCCGGCAAAGCGCAGCGGAACGTGCATGCGCCGCGCCAGTTCCCAGAACATTTCCCATTCGTCGAGCGTGTCGCCGGGCGCCGGCACCAATGCCCGGGCATAGCGGGCATAGGGCGTTTCGTGCCACCATTCGGAAAGGTTGGTGATGTCGTCGCGTTCAAGGCACATCGACGGCGCCAGCACATAATCGGCATGGCGCACGGTCGCCGATTCGCGGATGTCGATGCAGACCAGCAGGTCGAGCGCCTGCATCGCCGCGACCATCTTGTCCTGGTTGGGGAACGCCACCACCGGGTTGCCGCCGATGACGATCAGCGCCTTGACCTGGCCGTCGCCGGGGGTGAGGATTTCGTCGGCGAGGACATTGCACGGCATTTCCTCGCCCAATTGCGTCAGCCCGCGGAAGCGCGAAGCCGGGAACCCCTCGCCCCACACCTTCATCGGCGGGTTGACCGCGGCGTAGCGCGGCGCCTGGGCGGTGAAGACGCGCGGCGGTGACGCCGGCTCGCCTTCGCGCACGAACCGCCCGCACACGATGTTGAGGCTGGCGAGCAGATATTCGATCAGCGTGCCGTCACCCGACATTTCGGGGCCGGTGCCCGACGAGGCGATGCCGCGGCGCGCGTCGGCAAAGATCCGCGCCGCGCTGACGATGGACTCGGCCGGCACGCCGGCACGCGCCGCCGCGATCTCGGGCGTCATGCCGCGCACCGCGTCACGCAGTTCATCGAGACCATCGACATGCTGCTGGCAGAAGGCCTGGTCGAAGCGCCCTTCCGACAGGATGACGTTGAGGATCGCCGCGAGCAGCGCAACATCCTCGCCGGGTTTCACCGCCAGATGGACGTCGGCGTGGCGCGCGACGTCGCTTACCCGCGGATCGATGACAACGAGCTTCATACCCCGTGCCTTTGCATCTTGCAGGCTGCGCGACGGCGAGAACGGTGACACGCCGCCGACCGGGCCATAATGCGAAGTGATGGCGTTGTTGCCGACGATCAGCAGCGCCTCGGCCGTGCTGAACGGCTGCGGGCCGCCGCCCCAATGCCCCATGCGCAAGGTCGTGTAGACCTTGGCGGGCTGGTCGAGCGTGACGCTGGTATAATAGTTGCGCGTGCCCAGCCCCTTGGCAAAGGCGTGGCCGGTGAACATCGCGGCGCTGTTCTGAAAGGCATAGGTACCCGAATAGACGGCGACGCTGTGCGGCCCGTGCTGCGCAACAATCGCCTGAAGTTTAGCCGCAATTTCGTCGAACACGGCGTCGCGGCCGATTGGTTCAAGGCCCGCCGGCGCGCGCTTAAGGTGGTGGCGCAGCCGGCTGTCATGGTTGTGCGCCTCGGCAAGCTGGCGGCCCTTGATGCAGGTATAGCCATGATATTTGGCATCATCGGGGTCGCCGCGCACGCCGACCACCCGATCGCCGTCGACATCGGCAAGCATGGAGCAATTGGCATGGCAGAAACGACAGAAGGTGCGGTGCGTGGTGACGGCCATATGACCCCACTTTCGTGTTGCAATGCTGCAACATCCAATATCGTTGTGCACCGGATTTGGCGCGACTGTCAGTTTTCGCGGCTACCGGCGCGGCATGAAGACGCGGCTAATTGTTACCAGACCGGCAAAACCCGGCGACCACGGTTTCGGCTATGCCGGCCCTTCTGCCGGTAACGGGGAGGAAACGTCATGAAGCTTCGCACCATCCTGCTGCAGGGTGTCACGATCCTGGGCGCCTGTATCGCGATGCCGGCATTGGCCGCCGAAGATCAGCTGGCCGCCGCCGCTGATGAAAGCGCGTTGCGCGAGATCGTCGTCACGGCGCAGCGCCGATCCGACAATATCCAGAGCATCCCGGTCGCCGTGTCGGCGCTCGATGCCAAGGCACTCGACGCCAATACTGTCGAGGACATCCGCGATTTCGCCGGCCGCGTGCCCAGCCTGGTTGTCGACAATGTCGCCGCCGGGCCGAGTGCTGCGGCAATCTCGATCCGCGGTATCTCGTTCGAAGATATCGAGAAATCCTTTGATCCCGCCGTCGGCGTCGTCGTCGATGGCGTGTTCATCGGCACCAACACCGGGCAGTTGCTCGACAGCTTCGACATGGAACGGCTCGAGGTGCTGCGCGGGCCCCAGGGCACGCTGTTCGGCCGCAACACCATCGCCGGGGTGATCAGCGTCACCCGCACCAAACCGACCGACGACTTCGGCGTGAAAGGCAGCTTTGCCTATTCAAACTATGATACCAAACGCGGCCGGCTGGTCGTCAACACCGGCAAGCTCGGCGATTTCATCGCGCTCAAGGCGTTCGGTTTCTACGACAAGACCGACGGCTATTATTTCAACGCCACCAAGAATCGCAACGAAGGCGCCTATGAAGTGCTGACCGGCGGCGTGTCGGCGCGGATCACCCCGGCCGAGGGCATCAGCGCGCTCGTCACCTATGAACACATGCGCGAACGCGGCGAAACCATCGTCTCTTCGCTGTCCGAAACCGGCAAGGACCTGATTTGCCTGGCGCCCGGCGCCCCCGGTTTCGCGCCGCCCAACCAGTGCAACCGCCGCGGGCTCGAGGATTGGGGCCTGTACACCAGCTTCGGCCAGGGCGCGACGCCGGTGAAGAACGACACCGATGCGATCACCGCCAATATCGATATCGACATCGGCAGCTTCACCCTGTCCTCGATCACCGGCTACCGCACCAACACGGAATCGGTGACGCAGGATTTCGATGCGACCTCGGCGCTGTTTTTCGAAACCCGGCGCGACCAGAAATACCGCCAGTTCAGCCAGGAACTGCGCATCGTCGGCGACATCACCGACAGCATCAACATCCTCATCGGCGGCTTTTATTTCGACAGCAATTACAAGCTCGACCAGACGACGACGCTTGGCGCCGTGCTCGCCGGCGGGGCTCCGGCGCTGCTGCGCCAATATGTCGACCATAGTACCAAATCCTATGCCGGCTTTGCCGATGCGCGCTGGAAACTGACCGACCGACTGACCCTGGGCGTCGGCGCGCGCTACACCCATGACGACAAATCGATCTTCAACAATTACGGCCGCATCGGCGCGCTCGTCGGCATCACCCAGCCGGGTTTCGACGGCAAGAGCTGCGTCCAGGTCACCGGCCTGCTCACGCTGGCGCCGGGCGTTGTCGTGCCGGCCTATGGCCCCGCCAGCAATTGTTCGGGCAGCCAGGGGTTCGGCCAGTTCACCTGGCGCGCCAGCCTCGATTATGAAATCGGCGACGGCAAGCGCGTCTATGCGTCGTACAACAAGGGCTTCCGTTCCGGCGGTTTCAACGGCCGCGCCTCGGGGCCGACGACGCTTGGTCCTTATGATCCCGAAACCGTCGACGCCTATGAAGTCGGGTTGAAGGCCGATTGGCTCGACCGCACGCTGCGCACCAACATCGCCGCCTATTACACCAAGTACAACAACAAGCAGGAAGAGATCGTCCAGGCATCGCCGCCGGGATCGTCGAGCCCGCAGGAAACCGTCGTCAGGAACGCATCATCAGCGACGATCAAGGGCGTCGAGGTCGAGGTCATCGCGCAGCCGGTGCAGCCGCTGACCTTTACCGCGGCGTTCACCTATACCGATGCCAAGTTCGACGATTTCTTCAACGATGTGAACGGAGATCTGGTGCCCGACGACGTGTCGACGCTGACCCTGCGCCGCGCGCCGAAATACCAGGTCGCGGTGGGTATGGACTATACCCAGCCGATCGGCAGCGGCACATTCGATTTTTCGACCACGCTGCGCTTCCAGAGCAAGTACCAGACCTGCATCGCGCCGAACCGGCCGATCATCATCGGCGCCGTTCGCAACGACGATCGCTGCCTGACCAACGACCGCGAGGATCTGGCGGCGCAAGCGTCGTACACCTTCAACATCGCCCAGGGCCGCGAGGTGAAGTTCACCGTGTTCGGCCGCAACCTGACCGACAATCGCGGCATTGCCTCGACCCTGCCGGTGGCCGGGCTGTTCACCTTTGCCGGCGCGCGGCCGCCGCGCACCTATGGCGCCGAAATCGCCTTCAAGTTCTGAGTTTGCGGTTAATCGTTCAATAACCAACCGATTTAGCATCATCTCGTCCCGGCTTGCCCTTGGCAAGCCGGGCCGCTTCGCGGTAGTTTCACAATTGCCATGCAAAGTTCGGGCCAAGTGACCGGACGCGCGGGCAGGAGTGAAAATGGCCGATATCGATACCATTGATGCCGACAATGCCGCACGCGCCGGGGAACGCGCGGCGGCGCATGAAGGCGTGGCACGCGGCCTGTCGGTCGACGGCATCGGCAAGCGTTATGACAAGCGCGTCGTGCTTCGCGACGTGTCGCTGTCGGTGCGCCGCGGCGAGGTCGTCGGGCTGCTGGGTCCCAACGGTGCCGGCAAGACCACCTGCTTCTATTCGATCATGGGCCTCGCCATGCCCGATTCGGGGCGCATCCTGCTCGATGGCCACGACATCACCGGGCTGCCGATGTATCGGCGCGCCGCGCTCGGCCTCGGCTATCTGCCGCAGGAAACCTCGATCTTTCGCGGCATGACCGTCGAACAGAATATCCTCGCGGTGCTCGAAGTCGCCGAACCCGACAGGACGGCGCGCGCCGCCCGGCTCGAATCGCTGCTCGGCGAATTCAATATCACGCGGTTGCGCGACGCGCCGGCGATGGCGCTGTCGGGAGGCGAACGCCGCCGCTGCGAGATCGCCCGCGCGCTTGCCGCGCATCCGTCGATCATGCTCCTCGACGAGCCGTTCGCGGGCATCGATCCGATTTCGATTGCCGACATCCGCGCGCTCGTCGTCCAGTTGCGCGATCGCGACATCGGCGTGCTGATCACCGATCACAATGTCCGCGAAACGCTCGAAATCGTCGATCGCGCCTGCATCATCTATGATGGCCGAGTGCTGTTCGAAGGCACGCCACAGGCGCTGGTGGCAGACGAAACGGTGCGCCGGGTCTATCTCGGCGAGGATTTCAGTCTCTAGCCATGTCCCTGGGTCCCCGCCTTGAGCTGAGGCAATCCCAGCAGCTGGTGATGACCCCGCAGCTGCAGCTGGCGATCAAGCTGCTGACGCTGACCAATGTCGAGCTCGAAGCCTATATCGGCGAGGAGCTCGACAAGAACCCGCTGCTCAGCACCAGCGACGGTGCCGATACCGCCGAAAGCCCGGTCGCGCCGGAGGCGCTCGCCGATCCCAGCGCCAGCGGCCTCGACCAGCTGCTCGGTGGCGGTGCCGATGGCGCCGGCTCGACCGAAACGCCGCTCGATGTCGACTATACCGGCGAGACCTTCCAGCACGACACCGCCGGCGACAGCGCCGATTGGGGCGCAGCGCCGGCCGGCGGCGATGGTGAGGACCTCGATTTCGATCGGTTCGCCGCCGCCGAGGCGTCACTGGCCGAAGTGCTGGTGGCCCAGGCAGCTGCCGCCTTCGACGGCGCCGATCTCGTCATCGCCCGCCACATCTGCGACCTGATCGACGACGCCGGCTATCTGACCGAGCCGGTCGAGGACATTGCCGACCGGCTGGGTGTCGATGCCGCGATCGTCGAGGCGGTGCTCGCCGGCATCCAGCGCTTCGAACCGACCGGCGTCGGCGCGCGCAATCTTGCCGAATGCATTGCGCTGCAGGCGCGCGAGGCCGATCGCTACGACCCGGCGATGGCGTGCCTGATCGACCATCTCGACCTTGTCGCGCGCGGCGATGTCGCGGCGCTGGTCCGCGTCTGCCGCGTCGATCGCGAGGATGTCGCCGACATGATCCGCGAGCTGCGGCGGTACGATCCCAAGCCCGGCCTGCGCTATGGCGGCGAGCGCGCATCGCCGGTGGTCGCCGATGTCTTCGTCACCAAGGGCGCCGATGGCGAATGGCATATCGAGCTCAACCAGGGCACGCTGCCGCGGCTGCTGATCGACCGCGATTATCACGCCGTGCTCGAGGTCGGCGCCAACAAGGCCACGGCGAATTTCCTCAACGAATGCGTCCACAGCGCCAACTGGCTGCTGAAGGCGCTCGACCAGCGTGCCCGCACAATCGTCAAGGTGGCGAGCGAACTGGTCAAGCACCAGCGCGGCTTTTTCGATCACGGCGTCGGCCAGTTGAAGCCGCTGACCTTGCGCACCATCGCCGACGCCATCGAGATGCACGAATCGACGGTCAGCCGCGTCACCTCCAACAAATACGTCCAGTGCGAGCGCGGGCTGTTCGAGCTGCGCTATTTCTTCACCAGTGGCATCGGTAGTTCGGATGGCGGCGAGGCCTCGTCGGCATTGGCTGTCAAGGATCGCATCGCGAAACTCATCGCCGCCGAAAGCGACGACACGCTGTCGGACGACAAGCTCGTCGAGATCCTGCAGCGCGAAGGCTTCGACATCGCGCGGCGCACGGTCGCCAAGTACCGCGAAGCGCTGGGGCTGGGCAGCAGCGTCGCGCGGCGCCGGGCGCGGCTGCTCAAGGCGGCGTAACACCGTCTCCCCTCCCTGAAAGGGAGGGGTCGGTGGGTGACTCTGTTTTAGCGGGCGGGACTTCACCGAAGCGCCCCCCCCCCCCCCCACCCAATCAGGGCGGGGTGCAGATTCCCCCCATAAAGACCCAATAACCAGTTCAATGACACGGCAATGCCCAATCGTTCCCATCGAAAAC
>JANOCM010000524.1:0-2124 GCA_031412175.1 Alphaproteobacteria bacterium | reverse complement strand
CGCGGTCGGGCAATTCGGCCTCGACAAGCCGGTCTATGTGCTCGGCGGCATGCTGGTCGCCTTTGGCCTGGCGCAGATCGCCAGCCGCTGGTGGGCGGCGCAGGGGCGGCGCAACGTGCTGACGCATGTCATCAACGATCTTGCCACCATGCCGCCGGTGATGAAGCGTCTGGCGCTGGTGCAATTGTTCACCTGGTCGGCGCTGTTCATCATGTGGATCTACACGACGCCGGTGGTGGCGCAGAATTTCTATGGTTCGCCCGACCCGGCGAGCGCCGGTTACAATCGCGGTGCCGACTGGGTCGGCGAATTGTTCGCCATCTACAATGGTGTTGCTGCGCTATGGGCCTTTGCCATGCCGCAACTGGCGGCGCGGATCGGCCGGGCGCGGACGCATGTCGTCGGGCTGCTGTGCGGCGCGGCCGGCTATGCCTCGTTCCTGCTGCTCCATTCGCCCGAGGCACTGATCGGTTCGATGGTGCTGATCGGCATTGCCTGGGGATCGATCCTGACCATGCCCTATGCGATCCTTGCCCGCGCATTGCCACCGGCGAAGCTGGGCGTTTACATGGGGTTGTTCAACATCTTCATCGTCGTGCCGCAGCTGATCGTGTCTTCGATCATGGGGACGGTGCTGCGGCTGTTCTCGCCGGGCAACCCGCTGCTGGCGATGGGGATCGCTGCCGGCGTGCTGGTGCTGGCGGCGGTGGCGATGATCGGCGTGGATGCCGCCGACGAAACGACCTGAACGTATACGTATAAGCGCACGCCGGGGGTTGCCTCGCCGCCGCCGCCTGCCCACAACAGCGGCATGAGTGTCCTGCATCCGGTCATCGCCGCGGTCACCGCCCGCATCATTGAACGCTCGGCTCCCGGCCGCGCCGCCTATCTGGCGCTGATCGAGCAGCAGCGCGACGCCGGCACCAACCGCGCCAGCCTGTCGTGCGGCAACCTTGCGCATGGCTTTGCCGCCTCTGGCGAGGACAAGCCGGCGATCCGCGGCGGCCATTCACCCAATATCGGCATCGTGACCGCCTATAACGACATGCTGTCGGCGCATCAGCCCTATGGCCGCTATCCCGAAGCCATCAAGATCGCGGCGCGCGAGGCCGGCGCCACCGCGCAGGTCGCGGGCGGCGTGCCGGCGATGTGCGATGGCGTGACGCAAGGCCAGGCCGGGATGGATCTTTCGCTGGCCAGCCGCGACGTCATCGCGCTGTCGACGGCGATCGCGCTGTCCCATGCCATGTTCGAGGCGGTGCTGCTGCTCGGCATCTGCGACAAGATCGTGCCCGGGCTGCTGATCGGCGCGCTGCGTTTCGGTCATTTGCCGGCGATCTTCGTGCCGGCCGGGCCGATGCCGTCGGGCCTCGCCAACAAGGAAAAGCAGCGCGTCCGCCAGCTGTTCGCCGAAGGCAAGGCAACGAAGGAAGAACTGCTCGATGCCGAGGCGGCGTCGTATCATGATGCCGGCACCTGCACCTTCTACGGCACCGCCAATTCGAACCAGATGATGATGGAGGTGATGGGGCTGCACATGCCCGGCGCCGCCTTCGTCAACCCGGGGACGAAGCTGCGCGCCGAATTGACCCGCGCCGCGACGCACCGGGTGGCGGGCCTGACCTGGCATGGGGACGACTATCGGCCGCTGGGGCGCTGCGTCGATGAAAAGGCGATCGTCAATGCCATCATAGGCCTGCTGGCGACGGGTGGCTCCACCAACCATGCCATCCACCTGCCGGCGATGGCGCGCGCGGCGGGGATCAGCATCGACTGGCAGGACTTCGACGAACTGTCGGCGGTGGTGCCGTTGCTGGCGCAGATCTATCCCAGCGGTTCGGCCGATGTGAACGACTTCCACCATGCCGGCGGCATGGGTTTCATCATCCGCGAATTGCTGCAAGGCGGCTTGCTCCACGCCGATGTGATGACCGTGGCGCGGCGCTCGCTCGACGATTACGGCGTCGAACCTGCGCTGGTCGATGGCGCGCTGGCGTTCCCCGCGGCGCCGGCGGAGCCTCGCGACCGGTCGATGCTGCGCAACATCGGCGAGGCGTTTTCGCCCGATGGCGGCATGCGGCTGATCACCGGCAATCTCGGCCGCGGCATCTTCAAAACGAGCGC
>JANOCM010000523.1:0-2619 GCA_031412175.1 Alphaproteobacteria bacterium | reverse complement strand
CATCGGCCAGATCTTCATGGGCTGCGTGCTGCCCGCCGGGCTCGGCCAGGCGCCGGCGCGCCAGGCGGCGCTGGGCGCCGGGCTGCCGCTGTCGGTGGAGGCGACGACTGTCAACAAGATGTGCGGATCGGGGATGCAGGCGACGATCATGGCGCATGACGCGCTGCTCGCCGGCACGGCCGAGTTCATCGTCGCCGGCGGCATGGAGAGCATGTCGAACGCGCCGTATCTGCTCACCAAGCACCGCGCCGGCGCGCGCATCGGCCATGATGCGGTCAAGGATTCGATGTACGTCGACGGGCTGGAAGATGCCTATGACCCCGGCAAGCTGATGGGCGCCTTTGCCGAGGAGAGCGCGCGTGATTACCAGTTCACGCGGGCCGCGCAGGACGAATATGCCATCGAAAGCCTGGCGCGCGCGAACGCCGCCATCGCGTCGGGTGCGTTCGACGATGAAGTGACGCCCGTCACCGTCAGCGGCCGGGGTGCCGACACGATCGTTGCCGCCGACGAACAGCCAGGCAAGGCACGACCCGACAAGATCCCGGGGCTGAAGCCGGCCTTTGCCAAGGACGGCACCATCACCGCCGCCAACGCCTCGTCGATCTCGGACGGTGCCGCGGCGCTGGTGCTGAGCCTCGCCAGCACCGCCGCCCGCAACGGCCTGACCGTCCGCGCCCGCATCGTCGCCCATGCCGCCCATGCCCATGAGCCCGGCAAGTTCACCACCGCGCCGGTGCCGGCGATCGAAAAGGTGCTGGCAAAAGCCGGCTGGACGATCGGCGACGTCGATCTGTTCGAGGTCAACGAGGCGTTTGCCACGGTGGCGATGATCGCGATGCACGATTTGGGAATGCCGCGCGCCAAGCTCAACATCCACGGCGGCGCGACGGCGCTCGGCCATCCGATCGGCGCATCGGGAGCGCGCATCATCGCGACGCTCGTGGCAGCACTCGAGCGCACCGGCGGCAAGCGCGGCGTCGCGGCGCTGTGCATCGGCGGCGGCGAGGCGACGGCAATCGCTGTGGAACGGGACTGACCCCTTCTCCCCTCCCGGCAAGGGAAGGGCCGGGGGTGGGTGAGTCGCGGGCCGCCGTATCGGGAGTTGGTGAAGACTCCCCCACCCCCAACCCCTCCCGCAAGCGGGAGAGGCGCTTTTATCCCCGATATCCCCGTTATCCACAGGCCGAAAGGCCAATATTTCGCTTTTGCGACTCAGCGTTTGGTGAGACCATTCACTTGTAGCCGGGAATTGACGGAGGCTGAAAAGCCAAAGGAAACGAAACGGTTATAGCCAAGCCGAAGCAAGCATTTCAGGCGCAAGCCGGAAATTGCAACGCGGAAAGCTTGGCTGGGGCGAACGCAAGGGCGTGAAACCTGAGCGGCCGTGCAAGCGGCAGCAAAGGGGACCACCGGAAGCGATCGGTCCAGTGGGAAGGAAGGGCAACTTCGGGTGCCGGACCGCCTCACGAAAGTGCCGTGACCAGGGAAGGCACGCCGCGCTGGAACGCCAAGGGACCGCAAGGTCAGGAGGCCGGAAAGCAAGGTGACACCGCCCGGGTGGCACGACACAGTGGCGGCCGGTGGCAGCACCGGCCGCCATTTTGCTGCGCAGCGCCGCGAGCGCGCAGGGCGAAGCGCAGCGCGCCGACAGGCGCAAGCACGGCCGGCGGGGCGGTCGGGCACCCCGACCGAACCCGTCCGACGCCGGCATGGGCTTTGCCCATGCCCCTTTTTTTCTGCGGCTTAGCGTCGGCACACAGCGCCGCCTTCTTGGTGCGCGCGAAGGCCGCTTCCGCCCAAACTCGAACATTGTGTAGCACAAGCGCCTAACCTACCCATGCCACCATATGTCCACCTCCGTCGTCTCGCTGAATCTGCAAAGCCACGGTGCGGAACGCTTGCAGCTTGCCGTAGCCGGCGATGTCGCGGCGCTGCGGGGCGTCCTCGCCCATCTCCCGGCAGACCACGCAGGCATTCGCATCAGAGGGGTTGCAGGACTAACCCGATTTCTTGCTTCGGATGGCTCCATCGGGGCGATTGCTGCTGCCACCCTCGGCCCAAGTAGCCGGCCCGTGCGGGCTGTGCTGTTTGACAAGACCGCGGGCACCAATTGGTCGCTGGCCTGGCATCAGGATCGCACAATTTGTGTGGAGCAGCGCATTGAGGTTCAAGGCTTCGGACCGTGGACGACTAAGCAGGGGATACTGCACGTTGCTCCGCCTTTCGCGCTGCTGTCGCGCATGGTGACGCTGCGAGTCCATTTGGACGACGTCCCCATCACCAATGCCCCGCTACTGATCGCACCTGGCTCACACAGGCATGGTCGCGTTCCCGTCGATGCAATTGACGCCGTTGTGCGCCAATGTGGAATATACACCTGTATCGCAGATGCTGGCGACGTGTGGGCGTACGCCACCCCAATCCTGCACGCGTCGGAAGCTAGCGCTATACCAGCCCGCCGTCGCGTACTGCAGATCGACTTTGCAGCAGAAGAGCTTCCAGGCGGCTTGGAGTGGGTAGTCGTCTGATAGTGACTTTCCATCCGATTGAGGCCGTCGAACCGCTCCCGCAGGCAGGAGAGAATCAGCCCTACGGCGTCGCCGCGCTCGGCACCTG
>JANOCM010000522.1:0-1692 GCA_031412175.1 Alphaproteobacteria bacterium | reverse complement strand
CCATTGCAACAGGTCGGCGTCGGTCAATTCGCCGTTTTCGAGCAGCGCCATCGCCGCGTCGAGCACTTCGGCGGCATTGTGCGGCGGGATGCTCGTCGCCATGCCGACAGCGATGCCCGACGAACCGTTGGCGAGTAGGTTGGGGAACATGCCCGGGAACACCTCGGGCTCTTCCTCCTCGCCATTGTAGGTGCTGCGGAAATCGACGCTGGCTTCGTCCAGACCGTCCATCAGCAACGTGGCGGCGCGGGTCAGCCGCGCCTCGGTATAGCGCATGGCGGCGGCGTTATCGCCGTCGATGTTGCCGAAATTGCCCTGGCCGTCGATCAGCGGATAGCGCAGCGAGAATTCCTGGCTGAGCCGGACCAGCGCGTCGTAAATCGACTGGTCGCCGTGCGGGTGATATTTGCCCATCACGTCGCCGACGACACGCGCCGATTTCTTGTAGGCGGAGCCCGGATCGAGGCGCAGCAGCCGCATCCCCCACAAGATGCGCCGGTGCACCGGCTTCAGCCCGTCGCGCAGATCGGGCAGCGACCGCGCGGTGATCGTCGACAGCGCATAGACAAGGTAGCGGTCGCCGAGCGCGGTATCGAACGGGGTATCGAGGATGCGGTTTTCGGGCGGGTCTGCGGTGGTTATGGCCATGATGTCGATTAGCGCGCGGGCAGGCGTTTCGCCAGCCTTTCCCGCGCCGCCAGCACGTCGCGGCCGCGGCGCGCCAGCACCTCGCGCTCAAGGAAATGCCCGGTGAGTCGCAGTCCGTCGTGGATCGCCGCGGCATCGGCCGGTGCAGCGCCGATCAGGAAGCCGGGCAGCGGCAGCAGCTTGTCGGCATAGGGCAGCCCGGCGCCGCGCGACACCGCCTGGCTCGATTTGGGAGACACATAGGCGAGGTCGGTGGTCGCGCCGGTCGCGGCGCAGGATGTCAGGTCGAGCCCGAAACCCAGTTCCGCCAGCAGCAACATTTCAAAGCGGACGACGCCCTCGCCGAGCGCCAGCGCCTCGGCGCCGGCGGCGATGGCGGCGACCAGCGCGTCGAGGCCGGCATACAGCGCCGGATGCGGGTCATCCTCGGCCAGGGCAGTTGCCGTCAGCGCCGTCAGCCAGTCGAGCGCTGCCAGCGCAACGCCGCTCGTCGCCAACGCGGCGCGCGCCTGGGTCAGTTCGACCGTTGCCGCCGCCAGTTGCGTATCGACGCGGGCGCGCAGCGACAGCGCGACGGCGTTGCCGGGCTGGAGCACGGGGCGAAAGCGGCTCGAGCGGCCGCCGCGGACATAGCCGGCGACGAGGCCATTGGCGGGGGTGAGGAAGCGGACGACCGCACCATGCTCGCCATGCGGCAGCACGGCGCAGACAATGGCGTCGGTGTCGAGATGCATGGCAGCGGTATAAGACGTGGCGGGCGGGATTGGCCAGCCGCGGCTAACCCTTTTGGGTTAACACGTTGTTGACATATACATTCAGGTCGTAAACCCGAATTGTCGTCCCCAGATCGGAGGGGCCAGCATGTCGGTACGGAGGCGCGTTACTTATACGGCGATGACCGTTGCTGCGGCGCTGGCCTTGGCCACGCCGGCGCTCGCCGTGGGCCAGGTCAGCACGCCTGTGACGCTGACGGCTGCAGACATCGGCAGCATCTTCACGATCAACTACAATGGTTTCGTCGAGGAAGCGCTCGTCAACGGTCTC
>JANOCM010000521.1:0-1619 GCA_031412175.1 Alphaproteobacteria bacterium | reverse complement strand
GCGCGGGCGACATGCCGGCTATAGTCAGGCCCGGCCGGATCGGCGACGATTTCGAGCCGGCCCTGCTGGCCGTAGACGCCCTGCACATAGGGCCGATATTCATCGATCCAGTCGGCCGAGACAAAGCTTTAGGGGTCGTGGGTGCCGGCCATCAGCAGGAAGGGCCGGGGGGCGATGCGGGTCAGCAGCAGGGTCGGGGCCGGGCCGTCGTCTGGCGTGACGAAGGGTGCAAAGCCCCCGGTGCCGGCACCGGCGGCGATGCGCTGATCGGCAGCCGCGACATAGCTTGCCATGAAGCCGCCGTGCGACATGCCGGTTACCCCGATCCGCGCCGTATCGACCGGAAAGCGCGCGATGGCGCCATCCAGCTCGGCGATGATACGCGCAGTATCGACCGCGTAGATCGATGTGCCGGCGGCCTTCAGGCGCGTCTCCACCGGTTCCACGACATCGATCTGCGGCGCGATGACGAGATAGCCGTCACGGAGCGGGCCGCACACCAGGTCGCCGCTGCCGGGAACGCCATCGAGTGCCGGCACCGTTTAGCGATACCAGCGGCCGTCGGCATCGGTGCCGAGCGGTTCGAGCGCCAGCGGTCCGGCCGGCGCGGCACCGGGATGGCATCAGCCGTCAGGTTGCGAAAGCCGATGGCGTCGGGGCCATCGACGCTGTTGGGGGCGGCGGCCGGTGCCGGGCCGGCGGTGGCCGCTGCCAGGATCGCGGCGGAAATCAGGGGTGGCAACCGCATGCACGTCTCCGTCGTCACCGGCGAAGTCTAGATTTGTGGCGGCCGCGCCGCCAGCGCTGCTAGTTCGCGCACCAGCTTGGCGGCGACGGCGCAGGTCATGTCGTGCACGTCGCGGTCGGGGTTGTATTCGACGACATCGCCGCCGACGATCGGGCCGGGGATGCGCGCCAGCAGGTCGATGAGTTCGCGCACCGTCAGGCCACCGGGTTCATGGTGCGACACGCCCGGCGCATGGGCGGGATCGAGCCCGTCGAGATCGATCGACACATAGAGCGGCCCCGGCGGAATCGGCACGGCGGCGGGCGAGAAGCCGCGCATCGGCACGATTTCGACGCCGAAGCGCGCCGCCTGCCGGCGCTGGTGATCGTTGAGCGTGCGGATACCGACCTGGACCAGCCGCGTTGCCAGCCCGTCCTCCATGATCCGCGCGAACGGCGAGGCGTGCGAGCGGCGGTTGCCGAGCAGTTCGTCGTAGAGATCGGGATGGGCATCGACATGGAGGATCGACACCGGGCCATGATGCGCCGCGATCGCCCGCAGCACCGGCCAGGTCACGGCATGGTCACCACCGATCAGGATCGGCACTTCGCCGGCGGCCAGCGCCGTCGCCACGGCAGCGGTGATGCGATCATCGTCGGCCGCGGTGCCGTCGAGCGCCAGGTCGCCGCGGTCGTTGACGATGATGTCGCTGCCGATCGTGCCGCCGAGTTCGGTGGCAGCATTGCCCTTGTCGCTGCCGATCATCGCACGGACCAGCGGCGGTGCCTTGGCCGGCCCCTTCAGAAAGCTGCTGTTGGCATCGGTCGGCAGGCCGATGATTGCCACATTTGCCATTGCGTATGTCTCCCTCGCGCCGGTTCCTAGCATGGCG
>JANOCM010000520.1:0-3321 GCA_031412175.1 Alphaproteobacteria bacterium | reverse complement strand
CCCGGCGTGGGCGGTCAGCATCGGCAGCTTCATCTTCGCCGCCGATCTCGATGCGCTGGCGCTGGGGGCGCCGCGCATGGTGGCGGCGCTGGCACCGATCGGCGGGTCGCTGATGATGATCGGCTGGTTCTGGATCGCGATTCTGGCGCTGGTGATTGACCGCATCGAGCCGAAGTAGTTCGCAACTGGCTGTCATCCCGGCGAAGGCCGGGACCCATAAACCACAAACTATGCCGCTCGCGGATCCTTGCGCGGGGCAGCGTGTGGTTCATGGGTCCCGGCGTAGACCTACGGTCGCCTTCGGCTCGCCGGGATGACAGGACGGCAAATCAGTCCCGATAGCTCGGGTCGATCCGGTCCAGCTTGCGAATCAGTGCCGGCCACGCCAGCCCGTTGGCCAGCATGCCGATGCCGCGGGTCTGGTGCTCGACCTTTTCGGGCGTGCCCTGCGGCGGCATCGACAGGCCATCGCGGCCGGCCGACAGCGCCGCGACCTGCGCCTCGCAGGCGCGTTCGATGAAATACAGCCGCAGGAAACATTCGGCGACGGTGGCGCCCACCGCCAGCGTGCCGTGGCTGCGCAGGATCATCGTGTGCTTGGTGCCGATGTCCTCGACCAGCCGCTCGCGCTCCTCGAGGTCGGTCGCGATGCCTTCATACTCGTGATAGGCGAGGTCGTGGCGGGCGATCAGCGCGGTCTGGGTAATCGGCATCAGGCCTTCGGTCATGGCGCTGACCGCCTGGCCGGCGCGGGTATGGACGTGCATCACCGCATGGGCATCGTCGCGCGCCATGTGGATCGCCGAATGGATGGTGAAGCCCGCCGGGTTGGTGATGTAAGGGGTTTCGATGACCGGATGACCCTCGACATCGATCTTCACCAGCGACGAGGCGGTGATCTCCTCGAACATCAGATTATACGGGTTGATCAGGAAATGATGCTCGGGGCCGGGGATGCGCGCCGACAAATGGGTGAAGATCAGGTCGTCCCAGCCGTACAGCGCCACCAGCCGGTAGGCGGCGGCGAGATCGACGCGGATCTGCCATTCCTCGGCCGATACCTGGTCCTTGACGTTGGCGACCGGCTTCAACTGCGTTGCCATGCTGCGATTCCCCGAATGGTTTTGCCTAGTGTGCGACATTTTCCCGCGCGCGGGAATAGGCACCGGTGCGACAGGCGTCGGAACAGTGGCGGATATTGTCCCAGTCGCGCGCCCATTTCTTGCGCCAGGCGAACGGCCGGCCGCAAGTGGTGCAATCTTTTGTCGGCAGGTCGGCCTTGCGGCGCATCTTGGGCACGGGTTAGCGTCCTTTAACTTGTCACAATCGCCGCTTAGGCAGCAATCACAGCATAACAGGGGAGGCCACCATGCGTCTTGATCTCGATCGTCGCGCCTTTCTCACCGCCAGCGCCGCCGGGCTGCTGCTGCCGGCGCGCCCGGCGCTGGCAGGGCTGTGGGCGGACAAGGGCTTTACCCATGGCGTCGCATCCGGCGCGCCCGGACCTGATTCGATCAAGCTGTGGACGCGCTATGCCAGCGCCGACGGCCGCGATGCGGTGCTCAAAATCGACGTCGCCACCGATGCCGGCATGGGCAACATCATCAAGCGCGCCGAGGCCACTGCCGGCCCGGCAACCTGGGGCACCGCCCAGGCAACCATCGCCGGCCTGCCGCCGGGCGGCTGGGTGTTCTATCGCTTCACCGCGCCCGATGGCAGCGTATCGCCGACGGGGCGCACCCGCACCCTGCCGGTGGGGCCGCTGGCACGCTTCAACGTCGCGGTGTTCGGCTGTTCGAACAAGCCGTTCGGCTGGTTCAATGCCTATGCCCATGCCGCGGCGCGCAACGACATCGATCTAGTCGTCCACACCGGCGACTATATCTATGAATATGCCCGCGGCACCTATCCCAGCGCCGCCGAGGCGATGCCGGGCCGCGAGATCGAGCCGGCGAGCGAAATGGTCCAGCTCGACGACTATCGCCAGCGCTATGCTAGCTATCGCGTCGATCCGGGCCTGCAGGAACTGCATCGCCTGTTCCCGATGGTGACGATCTGGGACGATCACGAGGTCGCCAACGACACCTGGAAGGGCGGCGCCCAGAACCATCAGCCCGAAGAAGGCGACTTCGCCGTGCGGCTGGCGGCGGCGACCCAGGCCAACCGCGAATGGCTGCCGCAGCCCGATCGCATGTACCACCGCTATGATATCGGCAATCTGGTCAGCCTGTTGACGCTCGACACCCGCAACACCGGCCGCGACAAGGCCCTCGACCTCGGCGCGGCGCTGAAGGACGGCAAGGCCGGGCTGCTGAGCTTCCGCGACGGCGCCTGGAGCGACACGAAGCGCACGTTGCTGGGCGCGGAGCAGGAAGCGTGGTTTGCCGACACGATGAAGGCGTCGGTGAAGGACGGCCAGAAATGGCAGCTCGTCGCCCAGCAGGTCGTCATGGGCAACCAGTTCGCGCCCAAGGACGGCCTCAGCCTGCTCGGTCCCGATGCGGACAAGCGCGCGCAGGGCTATGTCACCGCTGGTGTCATGGCCGCCGCCGCCGGCATCCCGAGCAACATGGACGCCTGGGGCGGCTATGCGCCGGCGCGGCGCCGGTTGCTGAAGGCGGCGCAGGCGGCCAACGCCGATATGGTGGTCGTCTCGGGCGACAGCCATAACGCCTGGGCCTTCGACCTTGCCGAAGGCGGCAAGCCGGCGGGGGTTGAGTTCGCCGGCCAGTCGGTGACCAGCCCGGGCTATGAAAGCGCATTGAAGGCCGATCCGGCGCGGGTGCGCGACGCGCTGGTCGGCGCCAGCCCCGAAATGACCTGGTGCGACACCAGCCGGCGCGGGTACCTGACCGTCGCCTTCACGCCCGAGACGGCGCGCGCCGACTGGGTGTTCATGGCGACGATCCGCGACCGCACGCTGGCGACGAGCACCGGCCAGGCCGCGACGGTGCAGCGCGGCCGCCGCAAGATGGCGCTGGTCTAGCCGCTCTGCTCGTCATCCCGGGCTTGACCCGGGACCCAGTTTGCTTGTGTCGTGCAGCGAAGAAGCTGGGTCCCGGGTCAAGCCCGGGATGACAGGAAAGAGAGGCCCGCTTTCTGATCGCCCTGTTCGCGCTGTTGCTCGCCACCCCCGGCCCGGTCTGCGACGCGGTCTGGCACGACGATGCCCGCAACCGCGACGTGCCGGTGCGGGTGCGGATGCCCGCCGGCTCGGCCAGGGTGCCGCTGGTGCTGTTCAGCCACGGCATGGGCGGCGACACCAATGGCGGCGGTGTCTGGGCCAAGGCCTGGGTGGCGCGCGGCCTCGCCGTCATCCAC
>JANOCM010000519.1:0-2231 GCA_031412175.1 Alphaproteobacteria bacterium | reverse complement strand
CTGATGCCCAAGCACCCGATCTACACGGCGCTGCTGCCCGAAGCGGCGCGCCTCGCCATCGGCCAGCCGCACCCCAAGGGCCGCGCCGCGCTGGCGATGCTCGAGGCGGAGGGGTTCACCTATGACAATTACGTCGACATCTTCGACGGCGGCCCGACCGTGACGGCACGCACCGACCAGGTCCGCAGCATCCGTGATTCGCGCGTCAGCACCGTCGAACGGCTCGCACCCTGCGAAGACGGCTGCCACCGCGCGCTGGTCGCCCGCGGCCGGCTGACGGCGTTCGAGGCGTGGATCGGCCATGTCGGCGACGATGGTCACAGCATTCCGCAGGGCGAAGCCGATGCCATCGGGGTCGGCGTGGGAGAAACGATCCGTCATGTCGCATTCTGACCTCACGTCGATCGACCCCTGCACCGGGGGCGTGATCTGGACGGGTGCCGCCGGCGATGTGGCCGCCGCGATCGCCACCGCGCGCGCCGCGCTGCCGGGCTGGGCGCTGGCGCCGCTCGATGATCGCATCGCCGTCGTGCGCGCCTTCAAGACAGTCGTGACCGACCGCGCCGACGCATTCGCGCGGTTGATCGCCACCGAAACAGGCAAGCCGCTGTGGGAAACCCGGACCGAAGTCGCATCGGTCGCCGCCAAAGTCGATATCTCGATTACCGCCCAGGCCGAACGCGCCGGATCGCGCACCGGCGAGGTGGCGGGCGTGCGCCAAGTGCTGCGCCACAAGCCGCACGGGGTGCTGGCGGTGCTCGGCCCCTATAATTTCCCGGCGCATTTGCCCAACGGCCATATCGTGCCGGCGCTGCTTGCGGGCAACACCATCGTCTTCAAGCCGTCGGAGCTGACGCCGGCGGTTGCCGATTTCATGGCTGATTGCTGGGCGGCGGCGGGGCTCACGGCGGGCGTGCTCACTGTCGTTCATGGGGCCGGCGACACCGGCAAGGCACTGGCGAGCGGCGACATCGACGGGCTGCTGTTCACCGGCTCGGCCGGGGTCGGGGCTGCCCTGGCGCGGCAATTCGCCGACACGCCGGGCAAGATCCTGGCGCTGGAAATGGGTGGCAACAATCCGCTGATCGTCTGGGATACCGATCCGGCGACGCTCGATGCCGTCGCGGCGCTGGTCGTGCAATCGGCTTATCTGTCGGCCGGGCAGCGCTGCACCTGCGCGCGCCGGCTGATCGTCCGCGATGGCACCGAAGCCGCGCTGCTCGATCGCGTCACGGCGCTGATCGACCGCATCATCGTCGGCGCACCGTTCGATGACCCGCAGCCGTTCATGGGGCCGGTCATCGCCAATCGCGCTGCCGACGGGCTGGTCGCCGGCGCGGCGGCGCTGGTCGCTCGTGGCGCCCGCGTGATCCGGCCGCTGGCGCGCGCCCGCGACGACAGGCCGTTCCTGTCGCCGGCGCTTTATGACGTGACCGGCGTGTCGCGCCTGCCCGACGCCGAATTGTTCGGGCCGATCCTGCAGCTGACCCGCGTTGCCGATTGGGAGGCCGCGATTGCGGCCGCCAATGCGACCAGTTTCGGGCTCAGCGCCGGCCTCATCGGCGGTGATGCGGCGCTGTACGACCGCTTCTGGGCCGCCAGCCGCGCCGGCGTCGTCAACTGGAATCGGCCGACCAACGGCGCCGCGTCGAATGCGCCGTTCGGTGGCATCGGCCTTTCGGGCAACCATCGCCCCAGCGCCTATTATGCCGCCGATTACACCGCCTGGCCGGTCGCCAGCCTGGAAGCCGACATGCCGGAGGGAAGCATCGCGACAGGCCTGTCTGCTCCCCTCCCGCTTGCGGAAGGGGCTGGGGGTGGGGGAGTCCCGCGCCTCGAAGGCAGCGCCGCGTGACCGACTCCCCCACCCCCAGCCGCTGGCGCTCCGCGCCGTCTTCGACTCCCCGCAAGCGGGAGGGGAGCCAGGTTGAAATCAACTTCGACGGGCTGATCGGCCCGACGCACAATTACGCCGCGCTGAGTTTCGGCAATCTCGCCAGCGCGTCGAACCAGGGTGCCACCAGCCGGCCGCGCGATGCGGCGCTGCAGGGGCTGGCAAAGATGCGCTTCAACCTCGGCCTCGGGTTGGTGCAGGGCTTTTTCCTGCCGCTGGAACGCCCCAATGCCGCGTGGCTGCGAACCCTCGGCTTCGCCGGCAGCGACGCCCAGGTCTGCGCCGCCGCCCATGCCGCCGATCCGCGGCTGTTCGCGCAGGCCTGCTCGGCATCGTC
>JANOCM010000518.1:0-2796 GCA_031412175.1 Alphaproteobacteria bacterium | reverse complement strand
GTTGGTATGGGTGGGGGGGCGTCTCGCGGGGCGCGCGCCAAAATCCCCCAAAGCCCCCCCGGCGGCGGGGGCCTTGGCCCCGCACCCATTTTCTACTGGCGGCTGGGGCCGACGGACCCAGCCGCCGGAGGCTCTTTCGTGACTTTTGCCGCGCGCACCGCTAGACGCCCCCCGACCATGACCAACACCGCACGATCCGCCGCCCGCCTCGGGGCCGTCCAGGCGCTTTACCAGCGCGAGATGAACGGCGACGCCGTGCCGCGGCTGCTGCATGAATTTCATTCGCACCGGCTGGGGCAGGAAATCGAGGGCGCCGATTATGCCGACGCCGATATCGCGCTGTTCGACGACCTGGTGACTGGCGTGGCGGCGCGGCAGGACGAGCTCGACGCGCTGGTCTCTGCAGCGTTGGCGACAGGTTGGACGCTCGATCGGCTCGACATGCCGATGCGGGCGCTGCTGCGTGCCGCGACCTATGAGCTGGTGGCGCGCGCCGATATCGCCGCGGCGACGGTGATCGACGAATATGTCGATGTTTCCCATGCCTTCCACGCCGAGAAAGAGGCCAAGTTCGTCAACGGTTTGCTCGATACCGTGGCGCGGCGGGTGCGCGGCTGAGCTGTGAAGGAGCGCGATTTCATCGCGTCGAAGCTCGCGCCTCTTGCTACCAGTGCCGCGGCGCGCGCGCTGGCCGATGACGCCGCGGTCTGGGCGCCGCCGCTGGGGCGCGACCTGGTTTTCACCCATGATGTGCTGGCGTGCGGCGTGCATTACCTGCCGGGCGATCCGCCGTCGGACATCGCCTGGAAACTGCTGGCGGTGAACCTGTCCGATCTCGCCGCGATGGGGGCGACCCCGGCTGGTGTGTTGCTGGGGCTGGGCCTTTCGGTGGCGGAGGACGATGGCTGGCGCGCCGAATTCACCGCGGGGCTGGGCCGGGCGCTCGATCATTTCGGCGTGGCGCTGTGGGGCGGTGATACCGTCACCGGGCTGGCGGCGGCGGTGCTCGGGTTGACGGCGGTGGGCCATGTTGCGCCGGGCCTGGCGCTGGCGCGCAATGGCGCGCGGCCGGGCGACGATGTCTGGGTTTCGGGGACGATCGGCGATGCCGGGCTTGGGCTGGCCGTCGCGCGCGGCGCGGCGCCGCATGACAAGTTCCTGCTCAACCGTTTTCGCCGGCCCGAACCGCGGCAGGCGCTGGGGCAGGCGCTGGTCGGGGTCGCGAGCGCTGGCATGGACATTTCCGACGGCCTGCTGATCGATGCCGAGCGGCTGGCGAAGGCGAGCGGCGTGGCAATCACCCTCGACCTTGCGGCGCTGCCCCTGTCGCCGGCTGCGGCGGCGCGCACCTTGACCGATACCGACCGGCTGGCGCGCGCTACCGCTGGTGACGATTACGAGCTGCTGTTTACCGCGCCGCCGGGGGCCGTCATTGCCGCCGGCAAGCTGCGCGTGACCCGCATCGGGCGGGTGCAGGCCGGTACCGGAATCACGCTGGCCGGCGGGCAAGCGCTGCCGAATAGGCTAGGCTGGGAACATTAGGCGCAACGCGGCTTGCTATCGCGGCGGCGCTTTGCCATGAGTTTGCCATAAAGCACCGCCGCTGCGACGCAATGCCGCAAAATTCAGGCGGCGAGTTTCCTTGGGGGGCACTTCGTCCATGAACACCGTTCTGATCGCGATCCTCTGCGGTCTTGCTGCCGTCATCTATGGCATCATAACCTCGCGTCAGGTGCTGGCGGCATCGCCGGGCAACGCCCGCATGCAGGAAATCGCCGCGGCGATCCAGGAAGGCGCCAGCGCCTATCTCAACAAGCAATATACTGCGATCGGCATCGTCGGCGTCATCGTCGCCGTTCTCGTGCTGGTGTTTCTCGGCGTCTATCCGGCGATCGGTTTCGTCATCGGCGCGGTGCTGTCGGGTGTCACCGGCTTCATCGGCATGAACATTTCGGTCCGCGCCAATGTCCGCACGGCGGAGGCAGCGCGCAATTCGCTGCAGGCCGGGCTGACCATGGCGTTCCGGTCGGGCGCCGTCACCGGGATGCTGGTGGCCGGCCTCGCGCTGCTCGCCATCGCCGGCTATTTCTACTTCCTGACGTCGTCCGGCCTCGATGCGACCAGCCGCGAAGTCATCAATGCGCTGGTCGCGCTCAGCTTTGGCGCGTCGCTGATCTCGATCTTCGCGCGCCTCGGCGGCGGCATCTTCACCAAGGCAGCCGATGTCGGCGCCGACATGGTCGGCAAGAACGAATTGGGTTTTGATGAGGACGATGACCGCAACCCCGGCGTCATCGCCGACAATGTCGGTGACAATGTCGGTGATTGCGCGGGCATGGCGGCCGATCTGTTCGAGACGTACGTGGTCACCATCGGCGCCACGATGGTGCTCGTGGCGCTGCTCGTCGGCGGTGTCGATGCGGCCAAGCTGATGACCCTGCCGCTGCTCGCCGGCGGTGTCTGCATCCTGACCTCGATCATCGGTACCTATTTCGTCCGGCTCGGCGGCGGCAGCATCATGGGCGCGCTCTACAAGGGCTTCATCGCCACCGCGCTGCTGTCGGTGCCGGCGCTGTATTTCGCCACCAACATGATCTTCCCCGACATGAACGCCGTGATTTCGGTCAAGGTCGCCAGTGCCGAAGCCGCTGCTGCCGTTGCCGCGCCGACCGATTTCACCGCGATGCGCCTGTTCTACTGCATGCTCGTCGGGCTGGCGGTGACCGGGCTGATCGTCTGGATCACCGAATATTACACCGGCACCGAATATCGCCCGGTCAAGTCGATCGCCAAGGC
>JANOCM010000517.1:0-2154 GCA_031412175.1 Alphaproteobacteria bacterium | reverse complement strand
ATGGGCGCCAAGGTGTTCACCACCGAAATTCCGCGCAATGTCCGCCTGTCGGAAGCGCCCAGCCATGGCCTGCCGGCGTTGCTGTATGATAGCCGCTGCGCCGGTTCCGAAGCCTATGTCGCCCTGGCGCGCGAATTCCTCGGCCGGTCGGTTCCGGTACCATCGACCAAGGTTGCATAATAAATGACTGAAAAGAAACGCGTTTCCGGCCTTGGGCGTGGGCTTTCGGCCTTGCTGGAAGAAGCGTCGGCGCCGCGAGATGTCAACGGCCCCGGCGTGGCGCGGCTGGCGATCGCCGATATCGGCGCCAATGCCGCCCAGCCACGGCGCCATTTCGACCCGGCGGCGATGGACGACCTGGTTGCATCGGTGCGGGCGCATGGCGTGCTGCAGCCGATCCTGGTGCGGCCGGTCGCCGGCGATCGCTACGAGATCATCGCCGGCGAACGCCGCTGGCGCGCCGCCCAAGCCGCCGGACTGCATGAAATGCCGGCGGTTGTCCGCAACCTCGACGACCGCATGGCATTCGAAATCGCGTTGATCGAGAATATCCAGCGCAGCGACCTCAACGCCATCGAGGAAGCCCGCGGTTACCAGCGATTGATCGGCGATTTCGGCCACACCCAGCAAGTGCTGAGCACCATCGTCGGCAAATCGCGCAGCCATGTCACCAACCTGCTGCGCTTGCTTGACCTTCCCGAGGCCGTGCAGGCGATGGTCGAGGCCGGTCAGCTGGCGATGGGCCATGCCCGTGCGCTGATCGGCGCCGCTGACCCGGTGGCGCTCGCCAGGCGCGTCGTTGCCGAAGGCTTGTCGGTGCGCAGTATCGAAGCGCTTGTCGCCGGAAAGACGGCGCCGAGACCGCGCCATGCCCTGGCACAGCCGGGTGGCGCGCTGCCGGCGAACGACGCCAATGTCGACGCGCTCGAAATGCAGTTGTCGGAAGGCCTTGGCATGCCCGTGGCGCTCGCTGTCGCGCCAGGCGCCAGCAGCGGCAGCCTGACGATCCGCTTCGCCAGCCTCGACCAGCTCGACTGGCTATGCGCGAAATTGGGGCAGGGCTAGCGCCGACGGGCAATCGCCGCGCGCCGCGTCAGATCGAGCAGCGTCGCATGCGCCACGATATCGCCCGGGCTGCCGCGTGACTTGATGGCGCGTTCGGCACCGAGCAAAGCCCCGAGCGCCGTGGCGATTGCCGCCGACGACCAGGCCGCCAGTTCGGCGACGACAGCGTCCTTTTCCTTCCAGAAGATCGGCGGGCGGGCGGCTTCGACGACGGCGTGCGGGGTCGCCCCTGCTTCGACGCCGGCACGCAGCGACAGCAGCAGGGAAAACCGCCGCTCGACAGCGCGCACGGCGACGATTCCCATCCCCGCCGGCAGTCGCGCCAGCAGGTCGCTGACCAGCGCTGCCTGTCCGCCGGCAACGGCAGCGCCAAGCCCGAACTGGTCGGCGTCGCCGGCACTTGCCGAAAGCGCGGCCACGGCGGCGACGTCGAGGGTTTGCGGCGCCGCTGGGGTCGCATCGAGATAGAGCGCCAGCTTTTCAAGCTCGCGGCGCATGATCATGCGGTCGCCGCCGGCCGCTTCGAAGACCAGCACCGCGGCATCGCGCGACGGCTTCAGCCCCAGTTCGCTGCCGATTTCGGTCGCAAGACGCAACGCATCTCTCAGGCTCGGCTCGTAATTGACCATCGCCGCGACCGCCGGCGATTTTTCCGCCAGCGCCTGCAGCTTCGACCCCTTTTTCAACGCGCCCGCCACCGCGACGACAGGGTTGCCGGGCGGTGCCGCCAGCAGCGCGGCAACGGCATCCATGCCATTTTCATCAAGGCCATCGACACGAACCAGGGTGCGATCACCGAACATCGAGACAGCGCCGGTCGCGGCCAGCAGCGCCTGCGGATCGCTGCCCAACGCCGCACCGGCAACGGTCGTCACCGCCATCGGGTTGCCGGGATCGGCGAACTGGCGGGTCAGCAGGTCGGCAAGGTCGCGCGATGCGGCACTGTCTGCGCCATGGAGCAGTACCATGCGGATCTCGTCGGGCCAGCGCCGGGCGATTGCCGCGATCCGGCTGCCATCGACCTTCACGGGGTGCGCGCCGCCACCGGCCTATTTCACCGTGCCGACGGCCTGGGCATATCGGGCGATC
>JANOCM010000516.1:0-1643 GCA_031412175.1 Alphaproteobacteria bacterium | reverse complement strand
GGTTTACGGGCCGATCGCGGCGCTGCTGGTCGAACTGTTCCCGACTAACATCCGCTACACATCGATGTCGCTGCCCTATCACATCGGCAACGGCTGGTTCGGCGGCTTCCTGCCGACGGTGGCCTTTGCGATGGTCGCCGCCACCGGCGATATCTATTACGGCCTCTGGGATCCGGTCGTGGTCGCGGCGATCTGCTTCGTCGCCGGGATCGTGCTGCTGCCCGAAACCTTCAAGCGCAGCATCGACTGACCGCTGCCGCTGCGTACACGACGCCCGGCCCTGCACCCACCGGTGCCGGGCCGGTTGCGATTCAACGCGCCGGCGTGTGCGTCGCGGTGATTCCCAGCTGCCAGCGGTTCTGGAAGCCCTTGAGCGCGCCCTTGTCATCGGCATCGAGCCACGCTGCCTTGGCGCCATCGCCCTTCAACACCATGTCGCAAAAGGCGGTGAGCTGGCGGAAGATCACCGCATCGGCCATGTCCTTGCGCCACACCGGCTCGTCGAGCGCATCGCGCAACCGGCCGGTATCGGGCGCCGACGCCGGCGGCGGGTTGCCGCCGAGATTGTGGCGCGCATCGGCAAACACCAGCAGGCGGCGATCGCTGTCAACCGCCGCATCGTGGAGCCAGCGGATGCCGTCGGCGCCGGCAACATCGTCCTTGTCACCCATGATCCACAGGCTGGGCACGGTGATCGAAGCCAGCGCAGCCGGGGTGAACGCCCGCACCTGCGGCTGGCCGCCCCAGGGCGCGATCAGCACCAGCGCGCGGACCCCGGGCGCCGCCTTCACCCCTTCGAGCACCGGCGTCATCGCGCGGGCGGCAAGCTGCGCGATCAGCGTCGCCTTGGGATCATGCCCCGCCCCACCAGTGGCGAGCGCCCCATAGCCGCCCATCGAATAGCCGATGACCGCGATGTTGCCGGCATCGATGCGCGCCGCCAGCGGGTCCTTGCCACGGGCAAAATCATTCAGGAACGCGATGGCGGCGCGCTGGTCCTGGCTGCGGCGGACATAGGCGATGCCGAACACTTGCAAACGCTTTGCTGGGTCCATGGCGCCCTGGTCGTTATGGTCGATACTGGCGACGACATAGCCCTTCGACGCGAGATTTTCGGCCATCCCCGACATCGCCGTCGACCAGCGGCCAAGCCCGTGGCTGAGCAGGATCAGCGGCAGTTTCCCGCCCGGTGCTGGCGCGGCGTCGCGGGTGGCAATACCTTCGAAGACGAGGGTGGCGGGGATGCCCGCGGGCGGATTGACGATATTGTGGGGATAGGTCGTCGGGGTTCCGGCAGTTTTCGCCGGGTAGAACAAGGTCAACCCGAGCGTGCGGCCGGGCGCGGCGACGAAGGTCGTTTCGCGCACCCCGACCGGCAGCGCGCCGGGGGCAGCAAGCTCGGGCGCATCGCCGGGCACCAGGCTTGGGGGGCGCGCCAGCACCGGCGCGGCGGTGAGCGCCATGAGAAAGAGCAGGTGGCGCATGGGTGAGGGGCCTTGTCAGGGGTCGGGCGGAATCACCTTAGGGGCGGGCGGTCGGCGAATGAAACCCCCTCGTCCGTCACCCCGGCGAAGGGCGGGGGCCCAAACCCACCAAAAATGGGGCCAACCGCCCCCGGGGGCAGGTGTGTCAAAGATAGCGGG
>JANOCM010000515.1:0-2397 GCA_031412175.1 Alphaproteobacteria bacterium | reverse complement strand
AAGCAACTCGTCCGCGTCCATGGCCCCTTTGTGTCCGACGATGAAGTCGAAGCCGTCGCCGATCATTGGCGCCGCCAGGGCATGCCGTCCTATGTCGAGGCGGTCACCGAGGAACCCGCCGACATCGACGGCCAATGGGGGCTGAAAGGTGTCCGTGACGCCAGTGGCGGCGATGACGAAGCCGACAGCTATGCCCGCGCCATCGACATCATCGCCACGGCGCAAAAGGCCTCGACCAGTTATCTCCAGCGCCAGCTCCGCGTCGGCTACAACAATGCCGCCCGGCTGATCGAGCGCATGGAAGCCGATGGCTTTGTGTCGAAGCCCGACCATGTCGGACGACGCGAAGTGCTGATCGATGAAAAGGGCGCCCGGCGGTAAGGACGATCCGGCGACGTCAGGATCGCACGCAGGCAATCTCAACCCCTTAGGAACAGCCCGATGGTCAGCGCCACCCCGATGACGATGATGACGATCTTCAACACGCCTTCGGGCACCACCTTCAATGCCCGCGCCCCCAGATAGCCGCCGATCATCGCCCCGGCGCCGATGGCAATGGCTTCGCGCCACGCCACTGCCCCCGACACGGCGAACACCAGTGCCGCCGACAGGTTCGACAGTGCCACCAGCACATTCTTGGTGCCGCAAGGGTTGCGCACCGGGAGGCGCGCCAGCGTCAGAGATGCCAGCGTCATGATGCCGGCGCCGCCGCCGAAAAAGCCGCTGTACAGTGCGATCGTGCCTTGCGTTGCCACCGTCACCCAGGCCGGTGGCGGCGCGCTGCCGGCCTTGGGCGCGCGGCCAAAGCTGCTCCAGGCGAACAGCGCCGTGGCGGCGAGCACCAGCCAGGGCACCAGCGCGGCGAAGACCTTGCTCGGCGTCGCGATCAACAGGAAGGCGCCGCCGACGCCGCCGCAAAAGGCAATGATCGCCAGCGCCCGGAACGACAGGCGCTCGGCGCCCGAAACCAGCGACCGCCCGGCCCAACCGGTGGTGATCTGGCCGGGAAACAGCGCAATCGTCGAGGTGATGTTGGCCAGCTTGGGATCGAGCCCCGCGGCGATCAACGCCGGCAGGGTAATGAACGAGCCACCCCCTGCCAGGGCATTCTGCACCCCCGCCCACAGGCCGGCGACGAACAGCAGGAACATCATGGTCATCGGCAGCGGCTTGCGTCAGCGCCACGCCGCTTTGCAAGCGAAAGTGCGCGCGCACCATCGGCGCGCAGCAAGGCCATCCGGCAGAAAAGCGCCTATTTTCGCGCCGCTTGCCCTTTGCAAGTCGCCCGGATGGCATTACCGTCATGCCGCCATGCAATTTCCGCGCCAAGTGGGAACGAAATGCGCTGGCCGGAGTGAACATGGCGTTGGACGACACTATCGTGCGCGGGACCGAGCCTGAGGCGGGCATCGAACACGCCGGCGGTGTGGCGCAGGGCCTGTCGGTCGATGGCATCGGCAAACGCTATGACAAGCGTGTCGTGCTGCGCGATGTCTCGCTGTCGGTGCGGCGCGGGGAGGTTGTCGGCCTGCTCGGCCCCAATGGCGCCGGCAAGACGACCTGCTTCTATTCGATCATGGGGCTGGCGATGCCCGATTCGGGCCGCATCCTTTTGGATGGCCATGACATCACCAGCCTGCCGATGTACCGCCGTGCCATTCTGGGGCTCGGCTATCTGCCGCAGGAAACCTCGATCTTTCGCGGCATGACTGTCGAACAGAATATCCTCGCCGTGCTCGAAGTCGCCGAACCCGACAAGGCCGCACGCGCCGCCCGGCTGGAGGAATTGCTCGGCGAATTCAACATCACCCGGCTGCGCGATGCCCCCGCCATGGCGCTGTCGGGCGGGGAACGCCGGCGCTGCGAAATCGCCCGGGCGCTGGCGGCAAAGCCGTCGATCATGCTGCTCGACGAACCCTTTGCCGGCATCGATCCGATCTCGATCGCCGATATCCGCGCGCTCGTGGTGCAGCTGCGCGATCGCGCCATCGGCGTGCTGATCACCGACCACAATGTCCGCGAGACGCTGGAAATCGTCGATCGCGCCTGCATCATCTATGACGGCCGGGTGCTGTTCGAAGGCACGCCGCAAGCGCTGGTGGCGGATGAAAACGTCCGGCGTGTCTATCTCGGCGAGGATTTCAGTCTGTAGCCATGGGCCTGGGGCCACGCCTTGAGTTGAGGCAGTCGCAGCAGCTGGTGATGACACCGCAGCTGCAGCTGGCGATCAAGCTGCTGACGCTGACCAATGTCGAGCTCGAAACCTATATCGGCGATGAAATGGAGCGCAATCCGCTGCTGTCGACCGACGATGGCGGCGATGGCGGGGCGGGCGAGGGACCGGGCGAACCCATCGCCACCAGCATCGATCCGGTTACCGGCGGCCTCGACCAGCTG
>JANOCM010000514.1:0-2938 GCA_031412175.1 Alphaproteobacteria bacterium | reverse complement strand
CGACAGCGCGGCGCCGCGTTGGCCGAGCGTCCAGCGATCGCCGGGCAGCGCCTCGACCAAATCGATCGACGCCGCCGCCGCCAGCAGCCGCTGCATCGCCATCGTGTCGAGCCCGGCGCCGGTGGCGAGCGCGACAGTGGTGGCCGGCACCTTCGCCAGCGTGGCGATCACCCCGGCGTCGACGGCGGCGGTCAGCGTCTTGGTGTAGACGAAACCGGTGATGACGCGGAACATCTCGTTGGCGTGATGGCGCGCCGTACCGCGCAGCAGCGGCAGCCGCATCGACCAGCGCTGGAAGGCCGGGCTCGCCAGCCAGCCGTTGCGCCACAGCAGCCAGCGTTCGCGCAATGTAACGAAATCTGTTGATGTCATGTGTCATGGACTCTGGACAGTCGCACAGGCGCGGTCAATCATAAGGGCAAATCGGGGAGTCGGGTCTTGGCGCGGGCGGACGGCGTTGTCATCATCGGAGCGGGAATCGGCGGGCTGTGCGCGGCGGCGCACCTCGCCGGCGCCGGCGTGCCGGTGACCGTCGTCGAGCGCCTGGCAACGCCCGGTGGCAAGCTGCGCACCGTCGATTGCGGCGGGGTCGCCGTCGATGCCGGGCCGACGGTGTTCACGGCGCGCTGGATTTTCGAGGCGCTGTTCGAAAGCCTCGGCGAACGGCTCGACGACCATGTCACGCTGGTCAAATCCGAACGGCTGGCACGCCACGCCTGGCAGGATGGTTCGCGGCTCGACCTCTGGGCCGATCCCGCGCGCAGCCGCGATGCCATCGGCGCCTTTGCCGGCGCGGCCGAGGCACGCGGCCATGACGGTTTCCGCGCCGAGGCCGAACGCATCTGGAACGCGCTCGAGCACCGCTACATGGAGGCCCCGGTGACGACACCCGCCGGCCTGGCGCTGCGCTTCGGTATCGGCGGGATGGGCGAAATGCTGTCGATCAACCCGTTCGAAACCCTTTGGTCGGCGCTGGGCAAGCATTTCAAGGACCCGCGGCTACGCCAGCTTTATGGCCGCTACGCCACCTATTGCGGCGCCTCACCCTATCAGGCGACCGCGACGCTGATGCTGATCGCGCATCTCGAAGCGCGCGGCGTCTGGCTGGTCGAGGGCGGCATGCACAAGGTCGCCGAAGCCATCGCCGCGCTGGCGGCGTCGCGCGGCGCGCAATTCCGCTATGGCGCCGATGTCCGCGAAATCCGCGTCAGCAACGGTCGCGCCTGCGGAGTCGTGCTGGCCAGCGGCGAGGACTTGCCGGCCAGCGACGTGCTCGCCAATTGCGACGCCAGCGCCATCGCCGACGGGCGCTTCGGCAAGGCGGCCGCCGGAGCGGTCAAGGGCACGGCACCGCGCGACCGGTCGCTGTCGGCGCTGGTGACCATGATGACCGCCGACAGTGCCGGCTTCGACCTCGATCGTCACAATGTGTTCTTTTCCAACGACTATGCCCGCGAATTCCGCGAGATCTTCAAGGATCGCCGGCTGCCATCGGCACCTTCGGTCTATGTCTGCGCACAAGACCGGGGCGCCGGACCAGCGCCATCCGGGCCGGAACGTTTTCAACTCATCGTCAACGCGCCGGCCACCGGCGACGGGCGCGCACCAACACCAGGGGAGATAGAGGCATGTCAGACAGCGACTTTCGCGGCCCTCGAGCGCTGCGGGCTGACATTGCGACCGCATTCGATGGTGGCGGTGAACCCTGCGATGTTCGAGGCGCTTTTCCCTTCGACGGGTGGGGCCCTTTATGGTCGGGCCTCGCACGGGTGGCGGGCCAGCTTCCGCCGCCCGGGGAGCCGGTCTGGCCTCAACGGCCTCTGGCTCGCCGGGGGGTCGGCGCACCCGGGGGCGGGCGTGCCGATGGCGGCCTTGTCCGGCCGCTTGGCGAGCGCTGCGATCCTTTCGGCCCGCGCTTCGACCAGGACGTTCCTGCCAATGGCTACCGCTGGTGGTATCTCGACGCCGAAAGCGAGGACGGCCGCTTCGGCCTGACCGTCATCGCCTTCATCGGATCGGTGTTTTCGCCCTATTACAAGGCGAGCGGCCGGTCGGCGCCCGAGAACCATGTGTCGCTCAACGTTGCGCTCTATGGCCCCGGCGCCAGCCGCTGGGCGATGACCGAGCGCGGCCGTTCGGCGCTGTGGCGCGACCGCACGACGCTGAACATCGGCCCCAGCCAGGTGCATTGGGACGGCAATGTCATGGTCATCGACATCGACGAGGTCGGCGCCGTCTTCCCGCTGAAAACCCGCGGCCGCATCCGTCTGACCCCCGAAGTGCTCGGCCAGCGCCGCTTCCGCCTCGATCCGTCGGGCCGCCATGTCTGGGAACCGCTGGCGCCGCGTTCCCATGTCGAAGTGTGCTTTTCGGAGCCCGATGTGTCGTGGAGCGGCAAGGGCTATCTCGATGCCAATCACGGCAGCGAACCATTGGAGGATGGCTTTGCCGATTGGCAATGGTCGCGCGCGCACCTGAAGGGCGGCGAGACGGCGGTCATTTACGAGGGCAAGCTGCGGTCGGGCGATGATTTCGGCATGGCGCTGCGCATCGGCAACGACGGCAATGCCGAAGTCGTCGAAATGCCGGCGCCGGTCGTGCTGCCGCGCACCGGCTGGCACGTCAACCGGTTGACCCGCGCCGATGCCGGCCACCAGGCGCGGCTGCGCGCCACTTGGGAGGATACGCCATTCTATTCGCGGTCGGCGCTGAGCAGTCGCATGTTCGGCGAAGATGTCGTCGCGGTGCATGAATCGCTGTCGCTCGATCGCTTTCGATCGCCGGTGGTGCAGTGGATGCTGCCGTGGCGGATGCCGCGCAAAGCCTGAGCTTTGGAGGCCGACGAGAATATCATCCGGCGCATCGCCGCCCTGCTCGCCCGCGCTGCCGACGAGGCCTCGTCGCCGGCCGAGGCCGCGATGGCGATCGACCGCGCCGC
>JANOCM010000513.1:0-1788 GCA_031412175.1 Alphaproteobacteria bacterium | reverse complement strand
CGCGAAAACCGGCCTCGGCGAATTCTCGCTCGCCGGGATGGTGCGCGAACTGCGCGTCAACAACGCCGGCTGGGGCGATACGGCGCTCGGCTGGGGCGTCAGCGCCGCCGGCCGCGTGCCGTTGGGCGCCCGCCACGACCTCCGCTTCATGGCGACCTATGGCAACGGCATCGGCCGCTATCTGGGGCTGGGCTTTGCCCCCGATGCGGTGTTTGCCGGCGTGCCGGGTGCCCGCCTCGAGACGGTGCGCAACTTCGCCGGCTTTGCAGCGCTCAAGCTCGGCTGGACCGCCAGCGTGCGCTCGACCTTCATGGCCGGCTACCAGTCGGCCGATTATGGCGACAGCCTTGTTTCGCCGCTCGCCAACAAGGCGGCGTGGAGCGGCGCCGCCAACCTGTTCTGGACGCCGGCCAGGGGCTTCGACGTCGGCATCGAATATCGCCACGGCGAGCGCCGGCTGGCCAATGGCGACAGCGGCAGTCTCGACCGCGTGGAAGCGGCCTTCAAATACGCCTACTAACCACAAGCAAAGGGGACGGACATGAGCGTGATACCCGAAATTACCGTCGACGATGTGTCAGGGCTGCCCAAGCACCACAGGGCGACCCACAACGAGAAACTGGTGATCCTCGGGTCATCGCTCGGCACCGTCTTCGAATGGTATGATTTCTACCTCTATGGCCTGCTGGCGACGATCATCACCGCGCAGTTCTTTTCGGGCGTCAACGAAACCACCGGCTTCATCTTTGCGCTCGCCGCCTTTGCCGCAGGGTTCGCGGTGCGGCCGTTCGGGGCGCTGGTCTTCGGGCGCATCGGCGACATGGTCGGACGCAAGAACACCTTCCTTGTCACCATGGGCATCATGGGGCTGTCGACCTTCCTCGTCGGGCTGCTGCCGAGCTATGCGACGATCGGCGTCGCGGCGCCGCTGATGCTCGTCGCGTTGCGGCTGCTTCAGGGCCTCGCGCTTGGCGGCGAGTATGGCGGCGCGGCGACGTACGTGGCCGAGCACGCGCCGGACAACAAGCGCGGCTTCTACACCAGCTTCATCCAGACGACGGCCACCCTGGGGCTGTTCGCGGCGCTGCTCGTCGTCATCGGCGTGCGTTACGGGCTTGGTGAAGAAGCCTTCAAGGACTGGGGCTGGCGGATTCCGTTCCTGGTTTCTGCGCTGCTGCTCGGCGTGTCGCTGTGGATCCGGATGCAGCTCGAGGAAAGCCCGGCGTTCACCAAGATGAAGGCCGAAGGCAAGATCTCCAAGGCGCCGCTGACCGAGGCGTTCGCGCGCTGGGGCAATCTCAAGATCGTGCTGATCGCGCTGGTCGGCGCCGTCATGGGCCAGGCGGTGGTCTGGTACACCGGGCAATTCTACGCGCTGTTCTTCCTTGAAAAGATGCTCAAGGTCGATGGCGCGACGACCAACATCCTGATCGCCACCGCGCTGCTGCTGGCGACGCCGTTCTTCGTCATCTTCGGCCGGCTGTCGGATCGCATCGGGCGCAAACCGATCATCATGGCCGGCTGCCTGCTCGCCGCGCTGACCTATTTCCCGCTGTTCGACGCGCTCAGCAAAAAGGCCAACCCGGCGCTCTATGCCGCCGTCCACACGTCGCCGGTGGTGGTCACCGCCGACGATGCCAATTGCTCGGTGCAGTTCGATCCGATCGGCGCCAACAAGGTCGACCTGAAGACCAGCGACATCGCCAAGAGCTTCCTCGCCAAGGCCGGCGTCTCCTATGCCAACACAGCGACGCCGGGTGCCGAGGCGAGCATCAAGGTCGGCGAAAC
>JANOCM010000512.1:0-5509 GCA_031412175.1 Alphaproteobacteria bacterium | reverse complement strand
TCGAAGACATAGCTCGGATCGAGATCGGGGACGCGCTCGTCCTTCATCGAAAAGGCCGGGACCTGCATGTCGATATCGACGCCAAAGACTTCACGGGCATCGACGCTGGTGTCGGGCGCCCCCAGGGCGGTCGTATGAAGGTCGGACATTGCTGTAGCCACGGGTATCAGGACTCCGATGTGAAGGCGGATGCGCTTTTGAGGTGCGTATAGGCGTTGACGACGGCCTGCAACTTTCCTTCCATCGAACGGTCCCCCTCATTGCTGTCAGGGTGGTAGCGCCGGACAAGCCGCTTGTAGGCGCGGCGGACGTCGCTGGCGGTCGCAGCATCGCCGAGTCCGAGCACGGCGAGCGCCTGGGCATCGCCGAACCCGGGCCAGCGTTTTGCCGCCGGCGCCGGCTTCCTGTCAGCGCTGAACAGGTCGAGCGGATCGCCGAAGGTGAACGCCTCGCGGCCGCTCTTGCCGGTCGTCGCGCGCTCCCAGCCGGCGAGCGGCGACTGTGCGTCGCGGATCTCGTCGGGGCTGAGGCCATCGAAGAAGTTGTACTTGGCGTTGAAGGCGCGGACATGATCGAGGCAGAGGAACTGCCAGCCGCCCTCGCTGCCCGGTACCCGGTTCGACAGCGGCGCCCGGAATTCCCCCGGCGCCGCGCAGCCGGCATGGTGGCAGCGCGCCGGGTCGGGGCTTTCGATGCGGCCATGCAGGCGCTGGCTGCGCCGCGGCGGTTCGGATGATTCGGTGGCGATCGGTCTCAATCCCAAAGGCGATGGTTGGCGTCTGCCCGGCTTCGACTATAGACGGGCAACGCAGTGCGAAAGGGGCGATATGGGTGCCGTGGCGGACAAAATCGAGGCGCGGCTGCGTGCCGCACTGGCGCCCGAGGCGCTGGCGATCGCCGACGACAGCGACAGCCACCGCGGCCACGCCGGCCATGACGGGTCGGGCGAAAGCCATTTCACGGTGCGGATCACCGCCGCCGCCTTCGCCGGCCAGTCGCGGGTGGCGCGGCAGCGGCTGGTCTATGCAGCGCTCGGCGACCTGATGGCGCCGGGCGGGGTGCACGCGCTGGTCATCAAGGCGGCGGCGCCAGGCGAAGCCGCGTGAAAGCGGCCCTGCTCGCGCTAATGCTGCTGGCAGCCCCTGCGCTTGGCGCAACCGAACGCGTCGGCAGCATCGACGGAATTCCCATCATCGACCGGCTCGATGTCGCCGACCTGCCTGCCGGCCAAGTCCAGCGTTTCTGGTTCCGTGCCGGCGAAACCGCGCTGGCCGGCGGCTGGCAGGTGCCGGTCATCGTCGTCAAGGGCGCCCGCCCCGGGCCGCGGCTGCTGTTGACCGCCGGAATTCATGGCGACGAACTCAACGGCATCGACGTCATCCACCAGCTCGTCGCCGGGCTCGATCCTGCCAGATTGGCCGGAACGGTCGTCGCCGTGCCCGGTCTCAACACCCCCGGGCTGCTGCAGAGCGAGCGCGAATGGACTCCCGATGCGTCGCGCGGCCAACCCAATCTCAACCGCGTCATGCCCGGCGAGGATGGCGCCGCCAATGGCTCGGGCGGGATCGCCGATTACGCCGGCCGGCTGTGGAGCCGGGTGCTGCGCCCCAACGCCGACCAGGCCGTCGATCTCCATACCCAGTCGCGCGGCACCGAATATGTGCTCTATGCCTTTGCCTCGACCGCGCGCACCCTTGAAATGGCCGAACTGGTGGCGCCCGACATCATCAAGCTCGATCCCGGCGAAAAGGGCACCGTCGAGAACGCGCTGACCGACGCCGGGGTGCCGGCAATCACCCTCGAACTCGGCGGGCCCGAGGTTTTCGATCCCGCAATGGTCAAGCGCGGGATGGCGGGGATCACCAACCTGATGCGCGCGATGAAGATGCTCGACGGGCCGGTGACGCCGAAAGCGCCGGCGACCTTCGTGGCGAACAGCATCACCGTCGTCCGCGCGCCGCGCGCCGGCTGGGCGCATCTGCTGGTGCCGCTCGGCGCCGCGGTCACCAGGGGACAGCCGGTCGCCACCATCTCCGACGCTTTTGGCCGCATCACCGACACCATCGCCGCGCCGCAGGATGGCCGCGTCAACACCATCGCCACCGATCCGCGGCGGCCGCGCGGCGGCATGCTGATGCGCATCGTCTGGTGGTCGACCGACCCGAAATGCGCGTTGGGGTGTTGATTACAGCGTCGCGAACCGATAGCGCAGCGGGCGCGCCGGATTAGCTCAGCGGTAGAGCAGCGGTTTTGTAAACCGAAGGTCGGGGGTTCAATCCCCTCATCCGGCACCACATGATTCGCCCCAAAGCCGCGATCATGTTACAATTCTGTCATAACCGGAGCCAATCCGGATCGGTCGCATGCTTCTTTGGGGAGAAGAGTCATGCCGTTCCATGCCCATGCGCGCGCGCTGGTGGCCAGCGCTGCCCTGCTTGCACTCGCCGTTCCGGCCGCAGCCATCGACAAATCCAAGGGCGTTTACCGCGTGCCCATGGAAAAGGGCGACGTGAAGATCAGCCGCGACGTCAACAACCACACGCCGATCGGCCGCATCGACACGGGGTCGCCCGACAGCGACCGCGTTGTGGCCGCCGCCGCCGGCACGGTACGCTTCATCGACGACAGCCACAGCGAGCGCCAGGATTCGGATACCGCCGCCCAGTGCAACAACAATTTCATCTGGATCGACCACGGCACCGGCGAATGGACCAAATACACCCATATGCTGAAAGGCACGATCAGCGGGGCTGCCGGCGCCAAGCTCAAGGTCGGTGACAAGGTCAGCGCCGGCCAGTTCCTCGGCACCGAAGGCGATGTCGGCTGCGCGGGCGGCAAGCACCTCCATTTCGAAGTTGGCGTGCCGCGCGCCACCGACCCGGTCAACCCGGTCGGCGGCTTCCTGAAGGACAATGACGGCAGCAAGCGCAACCGCGATCCGCACATCTGCGGCATGGGCTATTTCAAGGCCGGCGAAACCTATGTTGCCAAGCAGACGCAGACAGCGTTCGCGCCCAATCGCCCCGAGATCGCCCGCCACGGCCTGCCGATCGAAAGCTACCAATGCCTGATCGACCAAGCGATTGCCGCCGGTTACGAGCCGGTGTTCCTCGATTTCTTCAATTCGGGCAGCGACACCTATGTCAACGCCGTGCTGCGCCCCGCCGGCGCCCAGCCCTGGGCGGCGCGCCACGGGCTGACCGCGAGCCAGTACCAGGCCGAGTTCAACGCCAAAAAGGCGGCGGGCTGGCGGCTGACGCAGGTCGAAAGCTATCGCGACGATGGCGTCCGCTATGCCGCCGTCTGGCACAAGGGTGCCGGGCCGGCGCTGGCCGCCTATCACGGGCTCGATGCCGCGACCCACCAGAACCGCATCGACGCGCTGATCGCCGACGGCTTTCGCCCGGTCAACATCTCGGTCGTCGACGACGGCGGACGCAAATACACGGCGCTGTATGAAAAGCGCAACGTCGGCAGCTTTGAAGCCAAATCGCAGCTGACCCCGGCCGAATATCAGGCGCTGTTCAACACCAACCAGGGCAAGGGCCGCCAGGTCGTCTATCTCAACGGCTACAACATCGGCGGCGCGCCGTTCATCGTCGCCATCTGGCACGGCGCCACGCCGGCCGCGTCAAAGGCCAAGCATGGCCTCAGCGGCGCCGGCTATCAGACCGAGTACGACAGCGCCCGCGCCGCCGGGCTGCTCACCCGCACCGTCACCGGCTATCGCGACGGTGGCCAGGTCAGCTATGCGGCGGTGTGGCGGAAATAGCTTCGCGCACCAGCCCGATGCGATCCTGGCCGAAATACATGTCGGTGCCGCCGACGTAAAAGGTCGGCGTGCCGAAACCACCGCGGGCGATGATCTCGTCGGTGTTGGCGCGCAGCCTCGCCTTCAGCTCGGGGCTGTCGGCGGCGGCGAGCGTGGTGGCCGGGTCGAGCCCGCCGGCGTCGCAAGCCTCCGCCAGCACCGCCGGGTCGGCGATGTCGCGATCCTCGCCCCAGTAAAGCTGGAAAATGCGCCGCGCGACCGCTTCGCAGACCCCGGCATCGGCGGCGATCAGGCAGATCCGCATGGCGCGCGCCGAATTGATTGGAAAGATCGTCGGCGGAAACTTGATGGCGAGGCCCGACCGGGCGATCCAGTCCTGCATGTCCTTCCAGAAATAGCGCGTCTTGGGGGAATGGACCGCGGCGCGCGCTTCATAGACGCTGGGGTTGACGGTGTTGAAGACGCCGCCGACGAGGAAGGGGCGGAAACAGACGTCGAAACCATCGTCGCGCGCCGCGGTGCACAGCGCCTCGAACCCCAGATAGGTCCAGGGGCTCGAGCAATCGAAGAAGAATTCCACTGCGGCCATGCGTCTCGCTCCCGGTTGGACGATTAAGGCGCTGGACCATTGTGAAGCCCGTCCTTGCCGCTACCATGCCAGCATGAGCACCCGGAGACGAGCATGAACCGACGCTGGTGGCTGGCCCCCGCCGCCCTGCTCCTCCTGGCGGCGGCGCCGGTCGCAACCGCCGATTTCGAAACCGAGCTGCGCGGCGCCGCGGCGCTGTACGACGCCGACAAATCGGCCGAGGCGCTACCGATCCTCGATGCCATGCTGGCGCGCGCCGATATCCCCGCCGAACGCGGCCGTATCCAGCAATTGCGCTTCTTCGTCCTTGCCCGGCTGAACAAGCTGCCCGAGGCGCGCGAGGCGATCGAGATTGCGGTCGCCAATACCGAGGCGCCGCCGCCGCCGGTGCTGGCAGCGCTGTTCAAGATACGCGCCTTCATGGGCGACAATGTGCCGGCATCGGAAACGCTGCTGCTGCTCGCCGCGACCGATCCGAAAACGCTCAACACGCTGCCGGCCGACATGGTGTCCGACGTGATGCGCGCCATCGCCAAGGATGACCAACGCAGCTTCGAGCTCGATTTCGCGCTGCAGGCGGCAAACTGGGCGCCGGCCGATGCGACGCTCGGCGATGTCGACTGGATGCGGACGCGGCTGGTCGCCGGCCTTGTGAAGCGCGAGCGCATCGAAGAGGCGCGCAGCATCGTCGATACCATCCTCAACCCGGTGCAACTGGTGCGCCTCGGCATCGACCGGCGCTATGCGATGCTGTGGCCGCAGGTCGAAAAACGGCTGGGGCCCGGCGCCGATTTCGCCGATGCTGCCTATGTCGGCGCTGCCAAGGCGCGCTTTGATGCCGCCCCCAAATCGCTGGTGGCGCGGCTCGGCTATGCCGAGGCGCTCAACGTCGCGTCGCGCGAGCCCGAGGCGATGGCCCTAGTCGATGTCGCCAAGACCCCGGCGGAACTGGCGGCGCTCACCCAGCGCGAGATCTGGCTGGTCAACCTTCACGCCAGCCTGCTCGGCGATGCCGGCCGCATCGACGAGGGACTGGCCCGGCTTGCCGCGCTCAACGCCACGCCGATCGAGGGGCGGCCGGCGTTGATCAGCACGATCATCAACCAGGCGCTGTTCGCCGCCAGCGTCGACAAGCCGGCCGAAGCGCT
>JANOCM010000511.1:0-1971 GCA_031412175.1 Alphaproteobacteria bacterium | reverse complement strand
GAAAATCCGGTGCCCTGGAAATCGCCGGGCAGCATGACGAGCCCGGGCAGCGCCGCGGGTTTCCAGTAATCGACCTTGCCGGTGGCTTTCTTGTCGATCAGCACGCTGGCCTGGTACGGCGATGCCACCGGCTTGACCTTGGCAAAGCTGGCATGGGCATAAAGCGCCGCCGGATCGGTGACGCTGACGCCGCGCGCCTCGATCTGGCCCTTGAAATCCGCGTACGCCGCATCGGTGATCGCCTGCATCATTTCGGGCGTCACGCCCTTCAACTGGCTCTTGGCGCGGGTGTTGCCGCCAAAGGCACCGATCATGCCGCCGGTCGCCGCGGTCTTGTCGACCGATTCAAAGATGAAGCCGATGTTGAAGGCGCCGATGACGACATTGGTGGTGCCCTTCACCGCCGCCGCCGACGACACCTTGACCGCCGCGCTGTCGGCGGCGAGCCCCGGCGCCGCGGTTGCCAGCACCAGCGCGCCCAACAAAATCCTGTTCATGATCTGCCCCTGAATTGCCCCGCCATCGGTGTTGCCACGCGCATGCCGGCCGCCACAGCCCCATTTGGGGGTATCGCGCCCAAGATTTCCGGCCTTAAGAATCCCGGCCCTGTCATTTCTGGCCGCGACCGGGCCGCGCCCGCCGCGCTATGCTCGCCATCATTTCAGGAGAGCAACATGCGCGCCATCAGACTGCAGGCCCCCGCCGGCATCGACAATTTGATCGTCGACACGGCGGCGATCGGCCCGCTGGGGCCCGGCGACCTGCACGTCCGGCTGCACGCCAGCTCGTTGAACTATCACGATTACATCGTCGTTCTGGGCGGCATCCCCACCCCCAATGGCCGCATCCCGATGTCGGACGGCGCCGGCGAGGTGGTCGCGGTCGGCGAGGCCGTCACCGGCTTCAAGCCCGGCGACCGCGTCGTCTCGACCTTCTTTCCGCTCTGGCAGGCCGGCGAACCGACGCTCGAAACGCTGGCGCAGGTGCCCGGTGACCGCAACGACGGCTATGCGCGAGAGGAGGTCGTCGCGCCCGCCACCGCCTTCACCCATGCGCCGGCCGGCTACAGCCATGCCGAGGCCGCGACCTTGACCTGCGCCGGACTCACCGCCTGGCGCGCGCTGTTCGTCGAAGGGTCGCTGCAGCCCGGCGAGACGGTGCTCGTCCAGGGCACCGGCGGCGTGTCGGTGTTCGCGCTGCAGTTCGCCAAGGCGTGCGGCGCGACGGTGATCGCCACCTCGTCATCCGACGCCAAGCTCGAAAAGCTCAAAAGCCTCGGCGCCGACCACCTGATCAACTACAAGCAGGACGAAGCCTGGGGCGTCACCGCGCGCAAGCTGACCGGTGGCCGCGGCGTCGACCATGTCGTCGAAATCGGCGGCGCCGGCACACTGACGCAATCGATCATGGCGACGCGGCTGCGCGGCAACATCGCGCTGATCGGCGTGCTCGCGGGCTTTGCCGGCAATGTGCCGACCGCGGCGGCGATGGCCGGCAATGTCAGAATCAACGGGCTGACGGTCGGCAGCCGCGAACAGCAGATCGCGATGATCCGCGCCATCGAGGTGAACGGCATCAAGCCGGTGATCGATTCGTCGTTTCCGCTTGAGGGGATCGGCGACGCGTTCCGCCTGCAGGCCTCGGCGACGCATTTCGGGAAGATTTGCCTCGAGTGGTAGGGGGCAAGCCCATTGAAAGCACACGTTATTCCCGCGCAGGCGGGGATCCATCGCCTGGCTGCGGCCACGGGTGAGGACGGGCGGACGATGGATCCCCGCCTGCGCGGGGATGACGAATTCAGGTATCGAACCGCGTCGCCAGATACGCCGCCGGGTCCACCGGCGGCGCCGCCCCTATCAGCAGCGCCGCACACAAATCGCCCGCTGCCGGCGCGGTCTGGATGCCGAAACCGCCCTGCCCCGCGCACCAGAACAGCCCCTCCACGGCACCATCCCAGCCGAACACCGGCAG
>JANOCM010000510.1:0-3280 GCA_031412175.1 Alphaproteobacteria bacterium | reverse complement strand
CTCGATCCGAAAAGCCTGCGCGGGCTGATCGACGATGCGAAAAAGGCCCTTGGCTCGGGGGTTGTGGTGCTGGTGACGGTCAACGATGGCCGCGCCTCGGTCGCTGTCGGGGTGACCGACGATCTGAAGGACAGCCGCTCGGCCGTTGATTTCGTTCGCATTGCTTCGGCAGCGCTGGGCGGGCAAGGCGGCGGCGGTCGCCCCGATTTCGCCCAGTCCGGCGGGCCGGATGGGGACAAGGCTGCGGATGCGGTGGCGGCGGTCCGGGCTGCGCTGCCGGCGTAGGCGGCCCGCCCATGCGGCGGGCGATCAGGGCGGCGGCCGACGCGGCTCAGCGATTGTCAGTCATGGCACGATATAGGTCACCGACGCCTGCGCCACCGGGCGGTCGGGGCCATCGGTCCAGATCTGCACATCGCTGACGATCAGCCGTTTGCCAAGGCGCAGCAGCCGGGCATCGGCGGTCAGCAGCACGGGCGGGCAGGCGCGCAGGAAATGCACGGTCAGAGTGCTCGTTACCGCCATCGCCACCGGGCCGATATGCGCGAGCACCAGGGCATAGGCGGCATGATCGGCGAGCGCCATCTGGGTCGGGCCGGAGACGATGTTGCCCGGGCGGAGATGGCTGGCATCGGGCAGCAGCGTCATGCGGACATGGCCGGGCCGGGCCGATGCGATCCGCGAGCGGCGGTTCTCGGGGACCTCGGGAAAGGCTGCGGCGATGAAGGCGTCGACGTCGGCGGCATCAATGCGGAGGGTGTCGGCGGATGGCGGTGGTTGGCGCTGATTCATGGCTTGCAGATCCTAGCTCGAGCGGCGACGGACAGCGCGGCGCGGTCGCGCCGGCCGGTTGCCCTGGATGCGGGCGCGCAAATCGGCGCGCTTTTCGTGGATCGAGGCGATCACCGGGCCCATCGGCACGCCGAGGTCGACAAGCAGCGCCTCGGCGAGTTGCAGGCTGGATTCGATGGTTTCGGGCACTGCGTCGGTGACGCCCTGGGCATAGAGCCGCGAGGCATGTTCGGCGTCGCGGGCGCGGACGACGACGCACAAATCGGGGTGGCGCTCGCGGATCAGCCGGACCAGCGTGTCGAGGCTGTTGGCGGCGTCGATGGTCAACACGACGGCCTTGGCATTTTCCAAATGCAGCGCGTCGAGCAGTTCCGGCCGCCGGGCATCGCCATAGATTACCGATTTGCCGGCGGCGCGCAGGCGGATGACTTCATCGGGGTCGCTGTCGACGGCGATATAGGGCTGGTTGTGCGTGTCGAGCATCGTCGCGACGAGCCGCCCGACGCGGCCGAAGCCGATGATGACGGTGCGCCCGGGGGCGACCGCCTCGGTCGGCGCCGCGGCAGCGCGGCCCGCGCCGAAACGGGCTTCGATTCGCTGCCCTAACAGCCCGAGCAGCGGCGCGATCGCCAGCGACAGCCCTGTCACCAGCAGCGCGGTCTGCGCAGCGCCGCCGCCGGTGAGACCCGTCGCCGCCGCGGTGCCGAGCAGGATCAGGCTGGTTTCCGACGGTGCCGCCAGCAGCGCTGCGACATGGCCGGCGACCCCGGCGCCGCGGCCGACCCGGCGCAGCAGCAGGTAGATGACCAGCGCCTTGACGCTGCACACCGCGACGACGCCGCCAAGAATGAGCATTGGATTGGCGAGCACCGCGCCGAGATCGAGCTGCATGCCGACCCAGATCAGGAACACCCCGAGCAGCAACCCCTGGAACGGCGCGATCGCGGCCTCGACCTGCCGACGGTAATCGGTTTCGGCGAGCATGACCCCGGCGACCAGCGCGCCGACCGCCGGTGACAGCCCGACGCTGGCGGTGGCAACCGAGCTGCCGATCAGCACGACGAGTGCCGCGGCGAGGAACAGCTCGGGCCGCCGCGTCCGCGCCGCCTGCAGGAACAGCGCCGGCAGCAGAAGGCGCCCGGCGAGCGCGATGCCACCGATGGCGAGCAGCCCCAGCGCCAGGCTGGCGAGAAAGCCGCTCGGCGCCGAGCCGGCGCTGAGCAGAAGGAGCAACGGTGCGATGGCGATATCCTGCGCGAGCAGGATGCCGAAGGCGGTGCGCCCGGCCTGGGTGCCCATGCGACCACTGGTGCTGAGCATCTGCAGCCCGACCGCGGTCGATGACAGGGCGAGGGCCAGCGCCAGCGTGGCGGTGACCGTCGCCGACAGGCCGAATGGCAGCAACAAAAGCGCCAACGCGAGCGAACAGCCGACGATCTGCGCGGTGCCGGTGCCGAACACCAGACGGCGCATGGTTCGCAACCGTTCGACCGACAATTCCAGCCCCAGCGCGAACAGCAGCAGTGCAATGCCGATTTCGGCCGGCGCTGCCAGCGTTTCGGCGTGGGATATGGTGAACGAGTCGAGCCACGGCGCCGCAACGGCGAACTGCCCGATGCCGAACGGCCCGACGGCGACGCCGACGAGGATGAAACCGACGACCGGCGAGATGCGCAGCGCCGCGAACGCCGGGATCACCAGCCCGGCGGCGGCAAGGACGACGACGATGTCCTTGAAAGTCGAGGATTCGAGCGGAAGCGCCATCATCCCACAGTGGCAGGATTGGCGCGCGATGCTAGCGTTCGCGCAATCTCGGCATCAGTTCGACGAAATTGCAGGGGCGGTGGCGGCTGTCGAGCTGGTCGCGCAAAATGCCGTCCCAGCCGTCCTTCACCGCGCCGGTCGATCCAGGCAGGGCGAAGATATAGGTGCCGCGCGCGACGCCGGCGCAGGCGCGCGACTGGATCGTCGAGGTGCCGATGGTCTGGAAGCTGAGCCAGCGGAACAGCTCGCCGAAGCCCGGGATCTCCTTTTCCTGAACCTGCGCCAGCGCTTCCGGTGTCACGTCGCGGCCAGTGACGCCGGTGCCGCCGGTCGAAATGATGCAGTCGATGGCCGGGTCGTCGATCCAGGCGGTGAATTGCGCTGCCAGCACCGGCACATCGTCGCGGACGATGGCGCGTGCGGCGAGCACATGGCCGGCAGCGGTAAGGCGTGCGACCAGTGTGTCGCCAGAGGTATCGTCGGCGGCGGTGCGCGTGTCCGATACCGTCAGCACGGCGATGCGGACGGGGATGAAAATGCGGCTTTCGTCGATGGGCATGGGTTGAGGGTATGCGGTCCGCCCGCGATTGTCATCCCGGCGAAGGCCGGGGCCCATTAACCACCAGCGCGGCAGCACGGGGGCCAAGCCGCGACATTTGTGGTTTATGGGGCCCGGCCGTCGTCGGGATGTCCGCAAGGGCGCGGCTGCGACAGCCCCGCCGTT
>JANOCM010000509.1:0-6828 GCA_031412175.1 Alphaproteobacteria bacterium | reverse complement strand
CAACATCCGCAGCCTTGGCGGCGGCATGAAATTGCGCGAACTGCTGGCGATGGTCGCCGATTTCCGCCGCGAGGACGACACGACCCCGATCATCCTGATGGGCTATTTCAACCCGATCCTCGCCTATGGCTGCGCGCGTTTTGCCGCCGATGCGAAAGTCGCCGGGCTCGACGGCACCATCGTCGTCGACCTGCCGCCGGAGGAAGCCGCCGAACTGGTGCCCGACCTGACGCGCCACGGCCTCCACCTCATCCGCCTCGCCACCCCGACCACCGACGCGGCGCGGCTGCCGCGGGTGCTCGATGGCGCCTCGGGGTTCCTCTACTATGTCGCGGGGGCCGGCGTCACCGGTGCCAATGCCGCCACCGCCGGGGATGTCGCCGACGCCGTCGCGCGGTTGAAGCGATCGACCGACCTGCCGATCGCGGTTGGTTTCGGCGTTCGCACCCCCGACCAGGCCGCCGCCATCGCGGTCACTGCCGATGCCGTCGTCGTCGGCTCGGCGATCGTCGATACCATCGGTTCGGCCGCCGCCGAACGCGCCAACGACATTCCCGCCCGCGTCGGCACGCTCGTCGCCGGGCTCGCCGCTGCCGTTCGCGGCGCCCGTATCAGGAAAGATGCCGCATGAGCTGGATCACCCGCACCCGCCAGCAGCTGACCGGGTTCATGTCGCGGCGCGAAACACCCGACAATCTGTGGACCAAGTGCAAGAGCTGCGGCGCCATGGTCTATACGAAGGAGTTCGACGAAAACCAGTCGGTCTGCCCGCGCTGCGACCATCATGAGCGCATCGGGCCGCGCACGCGCTTTGCCCAGATCTTCGACGGCGCCTGGACGCCAGTGGCGGTCGCCAAGGTCGTCGAGGACCCGCTGAAAGTCCGCGACCAGAAGCGCTATGTCGACCGGCTGCGCGCCGCCAAGACCGCCACCGGTGAGCCGGAAGCGATGACCGTCGGTGACGGCACTATCGGCGGCGTCCGCGCCATCGTCGCCATCCAGAATTTCGCCTTCATGGGCGGATCGATGGGCATGGGCGTCGGCGAGGCGTTCCTTGCCGGGGCCCGCGCCGCAGTGGAGGCGCAGGTGCCCTTCGTCGTCTTCACCGCCGCCGGCGGCGCGCGGATGCAGGAGGGCATCTTGAGCCTGATGCAGATGCCGCGCACCACCGTGGGCATCGCCGAATTGAAGGAAGCGCGGCTGCCCTATGTCGTCGTCCTCACCGATCCGACCACCGGCGGCGTGACCGCAAGCTATGCGATGCTTGGCGACGTGCAGATCGCCGAACCCAATGCGCTGATCGGTTTCGCCGGCCAGCGCGTCATCGAGCAGACGATCCGCGAGAAACTGCCCGAAGGCTTCCAGCGCGCCGAATATCTGCTGGCGCACGGCATGCTCGACATGGTCGTCCATCGCCGCGAATTGAAGGACACGCTGGCCAAACTGCTGGCGATGCTGACCGCGCGCCGCATCACCGAACCCGCATAGTGGCCGCGATCATGCGTTGGGTCGCCTGATGGCGACGGGGGGGGCAACCATGCCGCGGGCGCGGTCCGACAATCCGGTGCTCGACGCGCTGCTCGGCGCTGCCTATGCGCTGCACCCGGCCGAGATCGACCTGACGCTCGACCGGCTGGTGCGGCTGCTGTCGCGGCTCGGCAATCCGCACCAGAAGCTGCCGCCGGTGTTCCATGTCGCCGGCACCAATGGCAAGGGATCGACCGTCGCCTTCCTGCGCGCCTGCATCGAGGCGTCGGGCAAGCGCGTCCATGTCTATACCTCGCCGCATCTGATCCGCTTCAACGAACGCATCCGCGTCGCCGGCCAGGTCATCGAGGACGAACCGCTGGCCGAGCTGCTGCGCGAGATACTCGCCAAGAACGGCGGCCAGCCGATCACCTTTTTCGAGCTGACGACCGCGCTGGCGTTCCTCGCCTTTGCCCGCGCACCGGCCGATGCCTGCATCGTCGAGGTCGGCCTCGGTGGACGCATGGATGCTACCAATGTGATCGCTTCGCCGGTGGTGACCGGCATCGCCCAGCTCGGCCTCGATCACCAGCAATGGCTGGGCGACACCATCCTCGACATCGCCCGCGAAAAGGCCGGCATTGCCAAGCGCGGCGTGCCGCTGGTCATCTCGCGCTACCCGAAGCCGGTGACGGCGCGGATCGCCGAAGTCGCAGGGGTTGCCGGGGCAGCGCTGCAGATCCGCGGCGATGACTGGGATGCGGCGCTGTACGAAGGCGCGCTGCATTACCGCGACGCGGCAGGCCGGGTGACGCTGCCGCTGCCGCGGCTCGCCGGTGCTCACCAGCTCGACAATGCCGCGCTCGCCGTTGCCATGCTGCGCGCGCAGACGGCGGTGGCGGTCAACGAAGGCGCGCTGCGCGCCGGCATGGGCTGGGCCGAATGGCCGGCGCGGCTGCAGCGGCTCGATCATGGCCCGCTGACGGCACGGTTGCCGGCGAACAGCGAGCTATGGGTCGATGGTGGCCACAACCCTGCCGCCGGGCGCGCGCTCGCCGACAATTTCACGAAAGGCACCAACACGACCGGACTGCCATTGCACATCATCCTCGGCATGTTGAAGGCCAAGGACGCCGGCGGCTTCATCAAGCCATTCGCTGGCCGCGCCGCGCATGTCTGGACGGTGCCGATCGACGATCATGCCGCGCACAGCCCGGCCGATCTCGCCGATATCGTCGAGGATGCCGGGTTGGCGGCAACGCCCTGCGCCTCGGTCGCCGAAGCGCTCGCCGCGATCAGCGCCACCAGCGGCGATGCGCCGCCGCTGGTGCTGGTGGCGGGGTCGCTTTACCTGGCGGGTGCGGCGCTCGCCGAAAACGGCCAGAGCGCCGGATAGCCCCCGGCATCCGCGCGAACAGGGTCGCAGCGCGGATCCCGGGGGGATCGACACGGGCTGCTCGGGGGCAAACCGGCCCGTGCCGAACGTCGCGCTGTTCAGGCGGCGACCACGTGTGCCCGGCGGCGGCGCAGGACCGCACCGGTCAGACCGAAACCGGCGATGAGCATCGCCCAGCTCGTCGGTTCGGGAACACCCGGGACGACGATCTGGCCACGCTGGCCGAAGCGCAGGTTGTCGATCCCAAAGCCGGCCGGTTCGTTGCCGACGAGATCGAGGAACACACCAGCGATCTGCGCCATGTTGTTGTCGGTCACCAGGCCCAGGAATTCGATCCCGAAGCCGGTGTTGGTGACGGTGCCGAGCAGGTTGCCGGCGCGATCGAAGGCGGTGATGCCGGTGCTGCCGATCGCATCGAAGAAGCCGGCGTCAAAGCCGACGCCGAACTGGTCGGTATCGAACAGTACCGCGATCGGGCCGTTGAAGATCGGCGAGCCCGACAGCACCGGCGACGTCGGATTGGCGCCATCGAGGGTGATGAAGGTGGCCGGCGAGGTCAGGTCGAGCGTCAGCGGCCCGGTCGGCGTGCCGACGACGCAGGCCGTCGCCGACGCGCCCGGGCAGTCGACGCCGGGATTGGCGCTGAGCGACTGGCCGGTGAAGAAGCCGGCGAACGTGACGTTCGGCGACCCAGCGCCGCCGCCGTAATTGGCGGGCGCATAGCTCGGGTTGTTGGTGCCCAGCGCATATTCGCTGAAGGTGATCTGGCCCGACCCGGCGACAAAATTGGCGGCGGTGACCCTTACGACACCGGCGTCTGCCGCTGAAGCGAGCAGCGCTGTCGATACCGACAGCGCCAAAGCAAATTTCCTGACTGACATGATTGATACCCCTCCTGTGACGCTGCCCCGCGCTATTGTGCAATCGACAGCAATGAGCGTCCCTTCGCGTCTCCGAAACCAGCCGACGATCGTGTGAAGGTCGCAAGCAGGCGATCGGATTGGGGGAACTATGCCCGACCCGGCAATTGTTAATCAATGTCGATTACAGGGATAATACTTATGCGTTTGGACGGCATTTTGCCGGAAACCAGGTAGTAATCCGAAGGTATTACTGTTCGGTACCCGCTGGCGGAATTCGCCGCGCCAGTTCCGCCTTGGAATGGATATCGAGTTTGCGATAGGCGGCGGAAATCTGGTTGCGGACGGTCGAACTCGCCACCCCCAGCGCCGCGGCGATCTGGGCGTTGGTGCGGCCTTCGGCATAAAGCACGGCGACGCGGCGTTCGGCGGCAGTCAGCGGTGTGTCATCGGCGATGCTGACCGTCAGCAGATGCCGCGGATCGCCGGCATCGAGCGCGAAATCGAGACCCGCGACGCTGAAGCTGGTGGCCCCGGCGGCGATGCGGGCGCGCAAGGGGGCGGGCAAGGTCGGCCCCTGCCAGCCGGCGAAATGCGCGCCGAGCACGCGGTTGAAATGCGGGTCGGAGGCATAGATGGCGCCATTGCCGTCACACACCGCATTGCCGCGCACTCGCAGTTGCAACCCCGGCTGGGCGCTCGCCTGCTCATGCAGGTGCATCAGCTGGCGATGGCGCCAGGCGGCAATGGCGTGCGGCGCGACATCCTGCACCGCCTGGCGGTCGCCGTCGCTGAACGGCGTTGCGGCGTCGGCGCGCCAGAGCACGATCAGCTCCATCAGCTGCGAGATCGGATCGGTGGCGGCGATCGCCATCGCGTGTTCGATGCCCGCCGGTGCCCAGAATTCGGTATAGGCGGGATGGCCGCGATAGGCGGCGAGCGGCATCGTGTCCTCGATGCGGAATGCCGTGCCGGGGCTGCGCACCGCATGGTTGCGGACCAGGTCGATGCCGGCATAATCGGCCATGTAGCGGTGGATCAGATCGTCGGGCTGGTTGACCAGCAGGCAGCTATGCACACGGTCGGCCTCGCTGACGCCGTTGATCCAGACAGCGGAATCATGCGCCACGACCTCGCACATCCGGTCGATGGCAAAGCGCTGGAAATCGGCGAGCGGGATGCCGAAGACGCCGTCGTGGAGCGCGGCGATCGTGCGGTGCGCCAGGATCGACACCGCCGTTGCTAGCGCCGGCCGCCGCGCCTGACGCCGGCGGGAATGCGCGACTGGCCGGCGCGGCGCCCGGTGCGGACGCGGTCGCGGCGCACTGGCTGCTGGCCTTCCCCCAATGGCAGTTCGAAGCGCAGCGCCCCGGTGATCGGATTGGCCTCCGCCAGCCGCAGGTCTAGCCGCTGGCCGATGGTATAACGCGTGCCGGTCTCGATGCCTTCGAGCACGCGGGCATCTTCATCATAGGCAAAGCGTTCGTCGCCCAGCGTCGAAACCGGCACCAGCCCGTCGCCGCCAAGGCCCACCACCTGCGCGAAAAAGCCGAATTTGAGCACGCCGGTGATCCGCGTCGGCAGCGTTTCGCCGACGCGGGTCGACAGATAGGCAGCGACATAACGGTCGGTGGTGTCGCGCTCGGCCTCCATCGCGCGGCGTTCGGTCATCGACACATGGTCGGCGGTCTTGGCCATCGCGCCGGCGTCGCCATCGCCCAGCCCGCCGTCACCCAGTTTGTACGCCGTCACCAGCGCGCGGTGGACGACGAGATCGGCATAGCGGCGGATCGGCGAGGTGAAATGCGCGTAGCTGCCCAGCGAAAGCCCGAAATGGCCCTTGTTCTCGGGGCTGTAATAGGCCTGGGTCTGGGTGCGCAGGATCTGTTCCATCACCTGTTCGCTGTATTCCTCGCCCTTCACCCGCTCGATCAGCCGGTTGAACGTCGCCGGCTTGATGACCTGGCCCATGGCGAAATTCTGGCCGAAGGTTTCCATATAGTCCTTGAGCGCGATCAGCTTCTCGCGCCCCGGCGCCTCGTGATCGCGATACATGCACGGCGCCTTCTTCGCCTCGAGTGCTTTCGCCGCGGCGACATTGGCGGCGATCATGAAATCCTCGATCAGCCGGTGCGCCGCCAGATGCTCGCGCAGTTCGATCGCGGCGATGCGGCCGTGCTCGTCGAGACGGACGCGGCGTTCGGGCAGCTCGAGCGCCAATGGCTCGCGGTGGTCGCGCGCCTTCGCCAGCGCGCCCCAGGCGGCCCACAGGTCGGTCAGGACGGGCAGAAAGGCCCCCGTCTGGCTGTCGATGCTGGCCTGCGCCTCCTCATAGGCGATGTTGGTGACGCAGCGGATAACGGCGCGGGTGAAATGCTGGCGCAGCACCTTGCCGTCCGGCCCGATGTGCAGATGGCAGGCGAGCACGCCGCGGTCCTGGCCCTCGACCAGCGAGCACACGTCCGCCGACAGGGTTTCGGGCAGCATCGGCACGACGCGGTCGGGGAAATACACGCTGTTGCCGCGTTGGCGTGCCGAGCGGTCGAGGCTGGTGCCGGGGCGGACGTAGAAGCTGACATCGGCGATGGCGACGATGGCGTTGAAATGGCCTTCGCTGTCGGGGTCCGGCGCCGCCCAGACGGCGTCGTCATGGTCGCGGGCATCGGCGGGATCGATGGTCAGGAACGGCAGCGCGCGCAGATCCTCGCGCTCCCCCAGCGGTTGCCGCGCGACGCTTTCGGCCTGTTCCAGCGTCATTTCGTCGAAGCGGTGCGGAATGCCCTTGGCGTGGATGGCGATCAGCGAGAACGACCGCGGCGCGAACGGGTCGCCGAGCACCTCGACAACGCGGGCATATTGGCGCGGCGGGCGGCCGCCGGGCTCGGCGAGCACCAGGTCGCCGGCCTTGCCGTCGCCGGCATCGTTGACGGCAAGGTCGCTGCGGGCGCGCTTGTCGACGGGAACGAGGCGGAATCCCGTCGCTTCATGGCGCAGGATGCCGAGGACGAACTCCTCGGTTCTGGCCAATGCCTTCATCGGGAAGGCGTTGTAGCCGCTGCCCACCTCCTCGATGCGCGCCAGCAACCGGTCGCCGACGCCGAAGGC
>JANOCM010000508.1:0-9453 GCA_031412175.1 Alphaproteobacteria bacterium | reverse complement strand
GTCACGGCGCAAGCCACCGGCATCGTAATAGGCATCGTCGACGGTCTGGATCGGCACCGGATAATCGGTCCGCCCGGCCTGGTAGGTCTGGGCGATCTGGCGCGCCGCGGCAAAGCTGGTCGAGATATTGTCCCAGCCGTAACCGAGGCGACCCAGCTGATCGAGTGACAGGTCCTGATAGTCATTTTCCTTGCGATCGCTGAAGTTAACGAAAGCCGAGACCTTGCCGGCGTCGCCGAAGCCATAGACCAGTTTGGCATTGACCTGGTTCGAGCGCTGGGCACCGGTCCCCTTCCACTTGCCGGCGTCGAGGAAAGCATAGGAGATCGACCCGCGCAGCCCGCCGAGATCGCCACTGTCGATGCGAGCAAAGCCGCGCACGGTGTCCGATGAACCATAGGTGCCGTTGGCGGCGATGCCGAGTGTGTCGGCCGGATCGCGCGATTGAAACTCGATGGTGCCGCCGAGGTTGGAGGTGCTGGCGGTGCCGAGCGCGCCGGCACCTTGGCTGACGCGGACAGTCCCGACGTTGTCGCCGATGATGGCGCGGCTGATGTGCAGTCCGTTGGTGTTGCCATAGCTCATGTCGCCGAGCGGAATGCCATCGAGCGTGAAGCCCAACTGGTTCTGGTTGAAGCCGCGCAGCGAAATACGCGTCGACCATTCATAGGCACCGAACGGATCGGCGGACTGGAAGTTAACGCCGGGCAGCTTTTCGATCGCTTTGAACGGGCTCGAACCAGGGGTGGTGAGCAGGATGTCCTTGTTGCCGACTTCGCTGACCGAGCGGATTTCACCGCGGCCATAGACCGTGATCTCGGCATCCTCGGCACCCGCAACTGCGGCATCGGCGGCGACAACACGCGTCACGACTGGCGACGCTGCGTCGGCGGCGGTCGCGGGGGCCGAAAGCGCGGTCGCCGCGAGCAGCAAAAAGCGAGAAGTATTTGTGACCACGAGTCGATATCCGGGCTGCAGGAGGGTTGCAGCGCGGCTCTTGGCAGCGAATTGTTACGCTGCCGCTCAGCTTGTGTTACACAAAAATGTCGACCCCGGTGGTGGCGTATTTGTAACGGCCGACATCGGCAACGCGCTCAATCGGCATAATTGGCGGCGGCAAATGCCCAGTTGAGATGGTTGTCGATGAGCGCCTTGACGTGGTCAGGGCGCCGGTTCTGATAGTCGAGGTAATAGGCGTGTTCCCAGACATCGACCGTCAGCAGCGGCGTCTGGCCATCGGTGAACGGGACCTCGGCATCGCCGGTGCTGAGCACCTGCAGCTTGCCATCCGCCGAAACCAGCCAGCCCCAGCCGGTACCGAATTGATCGACGCAAACCTTGGCCAGCGCCGCCTTGAGGTCTTCGAAGCTGCCGAAATCGCGCGATATGGCCGCGGCCAGTACGCCCGACGGGGTCTGCCTGCCGGATGACAGGCTGTCCCAGTAGAAATTGTGGTTCCATGCTTGCGCAGCATTGTTGAAGATTTTCTGCTGTTTGGCATCACCAGCAGTGGTGAGAATGATCTCTTCTAAAGTCTTTCCGGCATCGTCGGTGCCGGCAATCAGTTTGTTGAGTTCGGTGAAATAGCCTTTGTGGTGCTTGTCATAGTGAAACCCGATGGTCTCGGCCGAAATCACCGGTGCCAGCGCATCGCGGGCAAAGGGCAGCGGCGGCTGGGTGAGCGGCGAGGCGTTGCTGGTGGCGGGCAGTGCGTCGAGGGTATCGGTGGTCATGGCGGAATTCCGGCATTGGGCCGCGTCAGCGCGGCGGGGGCATCGCATAAACCCATGGTCGCAATGACCGGTTCCGCGCCTGCCACGCCGAAATCGCCGCAGCCGATTGCTGTGTCATGGCAATTTCGTCGAGCCCGCCGACCAGCATCGCCTTGGCTTCGGCGTCGATTGCAAATGCGAAATGCGCGTCGCCGGCGGTTACCAGCTGCGCTGGCAGATCGATGGTCACCGGGCCGTCGGCCCCGGCGAGTGCGGCGACCGCGGCGCGATCGAGTACCAGCGGCAGCACGCCGCCGCGCACCGCATTGCCGGCGAAGATCGGGCTAAAGCTCGGCGCGATGACGGCGCGGATGCCGTACTCGGCAAGCGCCCAGACAGCGTGCTCGCGGCTCGATCCGCAGCCAAAATTGTCACCGGTGAGCAGTATTGCCGCTTTGCGATAGCGCGGCTGGTTGAGAATGAAATCCGGGTTGTCGCAGCGCCCGTCGATGTAGCGGCGGCCGGCGAACAGCCCGGCGGCAAGGCCGGTCTTGCCGGTGGTTTTCATCTCGCGCGACGGGATGATGATGTCGGTATCGATATTGTCCTCGATCAGCGGCGCCGCGACCGACGTCAGCGTGGTAAACGACTGGCTCATGCCGGCGCCTTCGCAGGCGCCGCGATGTACCCGGCAATCGCGCTGGCTGCGACCACCTCGGGGCTGGCAATATGCGTGCGGGTGCCCGGGCCCTGGCGGCTTTCGAAATTGCGGTTGGTGCTGGAAATGACGCGCTGGCGGGCGCCAAAGCTTTCGCCACCGGCAAAGAAGCACATCGAACAGCCGGATTCGCGCCATTCGAAGCCGGCGGCGGTGAAGATGCGATCGATCCCCTCCGCCTCCGCGGCGCACTTCACTGCCGATGATCCGGGCACGACGATAGCGCGTATCCCAGGCGCGACGTGGCGGCCGACGACAATGGCGGCGGCGCGCTGCAGGTCGGACAACCGGCTGTTCGTGCAGCTGCCGATGAAGGCCGCGTCGATCGGGAGCCCGGCAAGCGGCTGGCCGGGCAAAAGGCCCATATAGGCAAGCGCCTTCGCATGCGCGGCACCTTCGCCTGCTGGCACGACCCCATCCAGCGGCACCGACTGCGCGGGTGACGTTCCCCAGCTGACCATCGGTGCAATGCCGACAGCATCGATGACGATCTCCCGGTCGAACCGCGCGTCGCTGTCGCTGGCGAGCTGCCGCCAATCGGCGACCGCGCGATCCCACATTGCGCCGTGCGGTGCGTAGCGGCGGCCGTGCAACCAGTCGAACGTCACGGCGTCGGGCGCGATCATCGCCGAAAAGGCGGCGAATTCGGTCGCCATGTTGCATAGGGTCATCCGCGCCTCCATCGGCAACGCGCGCACCGCGGCACCCGCGAATTCGATGGCATGGCCCTGGCCGCCAGCGGCGCCGTAGCGGGCGATCAGCGCCAGCGCCATATCCTTGGCGGTCACCCCCGCGGGCAGGACGCCCCCGAACGTGACCCGCATGGTCGGGGGCCTCCGGATGCGCAGCGTTCCGGTGGCAAGCGCATGTTCGGCCTCTGTCGATCCGATGCCCCAGGCGAGTGCGCCGACAGCACCCTGCGTGCAGCTGTGGCTGTCGGGCGCAACCAACGTGAGCCCCGGCAGCACGATGCCGAGTTCGGGTGACACGACATGGACGATGCCTTGATCGGGGTCACCGATATCGAAGATGGTAATTCCCGCTGCCTGCGCCGCGGCGCGGGTTTCGCGAATGAAGGCGGTACCGCCCGGCATCGTCGTCACGTCGCTGCGTCCGGGCCGCGTATCGACGATATGATCCATGGCAACGAACGCCCGCGTCGGATCGGCCACCGCGCGCCCGGCGGCGGCAAGGCTGTTCAACGCCGCGGCGCCGGTGCGTTCGTGAAGGAAAATGCGATCGACGGCGATGATGGTGGCGCCGCCGGGGGTGGTGGCGATGGCATGGGCATTCCAAAGCTTGTCGAACAGGCTTGGCATCAAGTCCCTTTCGGCTACAGTCTAGCCGTGTCGCCGCGGCAGGACCACCGGTCGCGGACGCGAAAGCCGCTGGATTCCAGCCGCAACCTCAGTGCAGTTTGAGTTTTGGCCGCACCACCTGGTTGACGTGGCCGACCAGCAGCAACGACAGGCCCTTAAGCCAGCCATGGATGGCGATCAGGTGCATGCGATAGAGCGAGGTGTAGACCAGCCGCGCGAGCCGGCCTTCGATTGCCATGCGGCCGCCGACAAGATTGCCCATCAGGCTGCCGACCGTCGTGTAGCGGGCGAGGCTGACAAGCGAGCCCTTGTCCTGGTAGACGAACGGTCGGAGCGGCTTGCCATCGATCATGGCGCGGATGTTGTGATAGGCGGTCGTCGCCATCTGATGCGCTGCCTGGGCGCGCGGCGGGATTGGCCGCGCCTCGCCTTCCGGCACATAATAGGCGCAATCGCCGATGGCAAAAATGCGATCGTCGAGCGTCGTCTGCAACGTCGCGCCGACGACGAGCTGGTTGTTGCGGCTGGTTTCAAGGCCGCCGATGCTGGCGAGAAAATCGGCGCCTTTCACGCCGGCGGCCCAGACCTTGATATCCGCCGGGATGATTTCGCCGTCTTTCGTGTTGATGGCGTCGGCAGTGGCTGAGGTGACCTGGGTGCTGGTCAGCACGCGCACGCCCAGCGCTTCGAGCTCCTCCTTTGCCGCCCCGGCCAGTTTTTCCGGAAGCGCCGGCAGGATGCGCGGACCAGCCTCGATCAACGTTACCTGCAGACGCTTTTCGTCGAAGACCTCGAGGCCGTAAAAACCGAGCGCCGTCGCTGCGGAATAGAGTTCGGCGGCCAGCTCGACACCCGTGGCACCGCCGCCGACGATGGCGACGCGGGCATAGGCATCCGCGGTCGGATCCTGTGTCATCGTCCGCGAGACGCGCAGGCACTGGTTGAGCAGGCGGCGGCGGAAACGGTCGGCATCGGCGCGACTGTCGAGCGACAGGCAATGTTCGCGCACCCCCGGCGTTCCGAAATCGTTGGACACCGAACCCACCGCCATCACCAGATAATCATAGCGGATACGATGGCGGCCGATGACTTCGCTACCGTCCTCGTCCTTGATCGGCGCGACGACGATCTGCTGCGCCGCTCGGTCAATCGATTCGAGCGCACCGTCGAAATAGCGATAGCCCCAGCGATAGGCGTGGCCGCGATAGCCGACCTCGTCGAGATTGGCATCCAACGAGCCGGCGGCAACTTCGTGCAGCAAGGGCTTCCAGATATGGGTGGCGTTGCGATCGACCAGGATAATATCGAAATCGTCGCGCGACAGGTGACCACCCAGCTTGGCGACGAGTTCCAGGCCGCCGGCGCCACCACCGACGACGACGATCTGGGTTTTCTTGCCGTCTGCCCGTTGCCGCGCCATCAACCGCCCCTAATGCTGCACTGCAGCCTTAACCGGGTCGCGTGATTTGCCCAAGCGGCGAGTTGCTTAAAAAAAGCAACGCGGCAAGCGGGTGACTTGTTGCCTGCCGTCGGGCAAGACGGCGGAATGTGTCATGTCTGGGCCCGTCTGGCGATTATATTGTTGCTGCTGCCGCTTTCGGCGGCCACCCCGAGACCGCCCCGTCAACTAACCGCGGCCGAGAAAGCCGAGGCGGCGATCATCAAGCGGTTCGAGCCACTTGAAATCGAAGATGCGCTGATCGACCAACACGCGCGCATCGCGGCCCGGGTGGCAGCAATGCCGGCGCATGGCGACGCTGCCGAAACCACAGTGCTGGCGATCGGCGGCCAGGGCTATCAAGCGATCTTCGATCGCGAAGCACGTCGCGCGGCAGCGGTACTGTCGGCACGAAGTGGCGGCCCGGCGCTGGTGCTGAGCAATACGCCCGCACAGGTGGTATCGGGACTGCTCGCCTCGCGGGGGACGACGGCGCTGGCCATCGCGGCGCTCGGCCGGCGGGCGCGGGCCGGTGACACGCTGGTCGTCTACCTGACCTCGCATGGCGGTCCGGATGCCAGCATCGCCATGGACGCGCCCTATATCGAATTCGCGCCGATGACCGCCGGCGACCTTTCCCGCGCGCTGGATGCTGCCCGCTACCAGCGCCGCATCGTCATCGTGTCGGCCTGCTATGCCGGGAGCTGGATCGATACACTCGCAAGCCCGACGACGATCGTCATCGCCGCGGCCGCCGCCGATCGCTCGTCGTTCGGCTGCGACGACAGCCGCGAACTCACGCTGTTCGGCGAAACCCTGCTAGATGAACTGGCGCGGCCCGGCAGCTCGTACGCATCCGCATTCGAACGCGCCCGCCAACGCATCGCAGCCACCGAACGCAGTCTGAAAATCACGCCGTCATTGCCGCTGGCCAAAGTCGGCGCCGGGATGCAGCCGACCTGGACCGCGGCTCAATAAAGGAAGCGCTCCTCGACGATCTTGCCGTCCTTGACGGTGTAGAGCGCGACTTCGTCCATCGACAGGCGGTTGCCGCTTTCCTTTTGGGTCACGTCCATGACCCAGCGGACGGCGAACTGGTCGCCATTCACCCATGGCCCCGTGGTTTCGACGCCATGGACTTCATGCGCGCCGTTCCACCAGACGCCCTTGCCATGCACGGCCTCGCGGCCTTCCAGCCGCGCCATCGGCCCGTCCATGTTTTCGATGCTGACGATATCGTCCGACCAGTATTTCTCGCCGATTGCGTCAAGGTTCCCGGCATTCGACAGGGCAACAACGTCGGCGGCAATTTCCTGCACGTTCATGTCACGACTCCCCAACTAAACGAATCGGAACATAGCACGAACATCGTGACAAATAAATGACCACAGGCGCGGGATTCGACTTGCACGCGCCGCTTCGCTATCGCCCGCAGGATGACCGAGATCACCCCGCAGATCGTCGCCGACCACGGCTTTACCCCCGAGGAATACGAACGCGTCGTCGCGTCGATGGGGCGCGTGCCCAATATGCTCGAACTCGGTATCTTCTCGGTGATGTGGTCGGAGCATTGCTCCTACAAATCGTCGCGCCTGCTCCTCGCCAAGCTGCCGACGACCGCGCCCTGGGTAATCTGCGGCCCCGGCGAGAACGCCGGCGTCATCGATATCGGCGACGGCGACGCCGCCATCTTCAAGATGGAAAGCCACAACCACCCGAGCTTCATCGAGCCCTACCAGGGCGCCGCGACCGGCGTCGGCGGCATATTGCGCGACGTTTTCACCATGGGTGCGCGCCCGGTCGCCAACATGAACGCGCTGCGCTTTGGCGAGATCGACGCGCCCAAGATGAAGCATCTGATCAAGGGCGTCGTCGCCGGCATCGGCGGCTATGGCAATTGCGTCGGGGTGCCGACCGTCGGCGGCGAAACCAATTTCCACAAGGCGTACAACGGCAACATCATCGTCAACGCGATGACGGTCGGGATCGCGAAACAGGACAAGATTTTCTACAGCGCCGCCGCGGGCATCGGCAACAGCGTCGTCTATGTCGGGTCGAAGACCGGCCGCGACGGCATCCATGGTGCAACCATGGCCAGCGCCGAGTTTGACGATGCGAGCGAGGACAAGCGCCCGACGGTGCAGGTCGGCGACCCGTTCACCGAAAAGCTGCTGATCGAAGCCTGCCTCGAGCTGATGGCGTCCGATGCCATCGTCGCCATTCAGGACATGGGCGCAGCCGGGCTGACGTCTTCGAGCGTCGAGATGGCGTCGAAGGGCGGCGTCGGGCTGCGACTCGACCTCGACAAGGTGCCGGTGCGCGAAGATCGCATGACGCCGTACGAGATGATGCTGAGCGAGAGCCAGGAGCGCATGCTGATGGTGCTCAAGCCCGGCCGCGAGGATTTCGCCGAGGCAATCTTCCGCAAATGGGAGCTGGATTTCGCGGTGATCGGCGAAGTCGTCGACGGCGGCAATTTGACCCTGATGTTCCATGGCGAGAAGGTCGGCGACATACCGCTGGCGCCGCTCGCCGATGCCGCGCCGAAATATGACCGCCCCTGGGTGCCGACGCCGAAGCGCACGCCGCTGGTCGACGTGCCCGAAAGCACCGATATCGGCGCCGATCTGTTGAAGCTGATGGCCTGCCCGGATCTCGCGTCGAAGCGCTGGATCTGGGAGCAATATGACCACATGGTCGGCGCCGACACGGTGCAACGGCCGGGCGGCGACGCCGCGGTGGTGCGTGTGCATGGCACGAAGAAAGCGCTGGCGATCACCACCGACTGCACTCCGCGCTATTGCTTCGCCGACCCCGTCGAGGGCGGCAAGCAGGCTGTGGCAGAGGCGTGGCGCAACCTGATCGCGGTGGGCGCCAAGCCGCTGGCGATCACCGACTGCATGAATTTTGGCGCGCCGACGCGGCCTGAGATCATGGGGCAGTTCGTCGGCTGCATCGAGGGTATGGCCGAAGCCTGCCGTGCGCTGGATTTCCCGGTCGTGTCGGGCAATGTGAGTTTGTACAACGAGACCAATGGGGTGGGCATCCTGCCGACGCCGGCGATCGGCGGGGTCGGAGTGATTGCGGACTACGACCGGCAGATGACGTTGGCGTTCAAGCGGCCCGACGAGGCCATCTGGTTGGTCGGCGTCGATAGCAACCATCTCGGCCAGTCGCTGTGGCTGCGCGAGTGCCGCGGTGCCGAGGACGGCCCGCCGCCGCCAGTCGACCTGGCGGCGGAGCGCGCCGCCGGTGATTTTATCGCGCGCATGATCGCCGATGGCGCGGTTACCGCAGTCCATGACGTGGCGGACGGCGGCGTGCTCGTCGCGGTCACTGAAATGGCGCTGGCGAGCGACATCGGCGCGAGCCTCGACGCGCTCACCGCCGGCGCGGCCTTCGGCGAAGGCCAGGGTCGCTATATCGTGACCGTGCAGGCCGGGCTGACGTTCCTCGATACGCCAGTGCCGATGCGGCGGATCGGGCAGACCGGCGGCGATGCGCTGACGGTGGGCGGTACCGAGATGCCACTGGCAGCGCTGCAGGCGGTGCACAAGGGCGCCTTGCCCGCAATGCTGAAGGGCGAGATTTAGTTAGTCAGTTACCCCGGCGCAGGCCGGGACCCATAAACCACGATCCTGCCCACGCGTGTGCTGCCTGTGGCGAAGATCGTGGTTTATGGGTCCCGGCCTGCGCCGGGATGACGCGACAAACTGGTGCAATCTTGAATTCCCCCAAACCCGGGCCACATTATCCCGGCGGCACCAAGCCGCTGGAGTACGCCCTGCCCGATGGCCACCGCTTATGCCTTTGATCGTGACGCCGCCCGCCGCCTGATCGGCACCGATCCCGCTGCTGCCCGGCTGCGCATCGAAATGTTCGAACGCGTGCTCGAACGCGCCTTCGTCATTCCTGGCATCAACCGTGCCGTCGGCCTCGACGCCATCATCGGCGTGCTGCCGATCGCCGGCGACGCGATTGCCGGCGCGATGGGGCTGTATCTGGTCTGGGAGGCGCGCAACCTCGGCATGCCGAAAACGACGCTGGTGCGGATGCTCGCCAATGTCGGCTTCGATACTGCCGTCGGCGCGGTCCCGCTGGTCGGCGATGTCTTCGACTTCCTGTTCCGCTCGAACTCGAAGAACCTGCGGCTGATCAAGCGCCATCTCGACAAGCACCACCCGGGCACATCGGTGATCGACGCGCGCTGAACCCAACGCCGCGGTGGGCTGCCCGCGCGCCTGACCCCGAGGGGCCGGACATGGT
>JANOCM010000507.1:0-2004 GCA_031412175.1 Alphaproteobacteria bacterium | reverse complement strand
GTCGGCGTCTATATCGACCAGGTCTATTACGCCCGCATCGCCGCCGCGACGCTGGATTTCGTCGATGTCGAGCAGGTCGAGGTGCTGCGCGGGCCGCAGGGCACGCTCTATGGCAAGAACACCACCGCCGGCGCGATCAGCATCACGACGCGCAAGCCGTCGTTCGATCTCGAAGCCCGCGGCGAGGTCACCTATGGCAATTATGATTTCATCCAGGCCAAGGCGTCGATTTCGGGGCCGTTGGTTCGCGACAAGCTCGCCGCCCGGCTAAGCGGATCCTTCTCCCGGCGCGACGGCACCGTCTTCAACATTGTCAGCGGCCGCGACGTCAACGAAATCGACAATATCGGCGTCCGTGGCCAGCTGCTGTGGCAACCGACCGAGAGCATCGATATCACCCTGTCTGGCGACTATAACCGCCAGAACCCCGAAGGCTTCACCCAGGTCTATGCCAGCGTCGTGGCGACCGCGCGCGCCGCCAACCGCCAATATGCCAATCTCGCCCGGCTTTCGAACTACACGCCGGCGAGCACCAATCCCTTCGACCGCCTGGTCGACAACGACAGTGCGCTGCAGGCCCGCCAGGTCATCGCCGGCGTCTCGCTGCTCGCCAATTGGGACATCGGCCCGGCGACGCTGACGTCGATCAGCGCCTGGCGGAAATGGGACTGGCAGCCGAGCAACGACCGCGATTTCACCGGCCTGCCGATCACCACCATCTCGGCCAACCCGTCGCAGCAGGAACAGTGGAGCCAGGAGCTGCGGCTGACCTCCAAAGGCGACAACCGCCTCGATTATGTCGTCGGCGCCTTTTACTTTCACCAGTTCATCAACACCCAGGGGATCCAGCAACAGGGCAGCGCCGCCAGCCTGTGGCTGCTCGGGCCGACCAACGGCGCCAACCCGGCGCTGCTCGATGGGCTGCGATCGGACAACGACATCCGCTACAAGAACGACAGCGCCGCGCTTTACGGCAAGCTGACCTGGCACATCACCGACACGCTGAGTCTCGCGCCGGGGCTGCGCGTCAACTACGACAAGAAAACCGGCAGCTATGCTTCGGTTGTCACCGGCGGGCTGGTGCCTGCGACCCCGGCGCAGCAGGCACTGAAGAACGGCGTGCTCCAGAACCAGAATTACGCCGCCGATTTCAGCGACTGGAATGTCTCGGGCGATATCACTTTGTCGTGGAAGCCGGTTGACGCGCTGCTCGTCTATGCGACCTATGCCAAGTCGTTCAAATCGGGCGGCATCAACCTGTCGGGCATCCCGACGCGCGCCGATGGCGTGACGCCGGCGACCGAAACCGCAACGGTGGCGCCGGAAAAGGTCAACCACTACGAGGTCGGGGTGAAATCGCAGTTTCTCGATGACAGCGCCACGCTCAACATCGCGGCCTTCCGCACCGACATCACCGACTATCAGGCAACGGTGGTCAACGGCAGCGTCGGCGTCATCCGCGGCTATCTCGCCAATGTGCCCAAGGTGCGCAGCCAGGGCGTCGAAATCGACCTGACGGTGCGGCCATCGGCCAATTTCAACGCCTATGCGAGCCTTGCGTATACCGACGCCAAATACCTGTCCTTTCCCGGTGCGCCGCCGCCGATCGAGCTGTCGGGCGGCGCCGTGCAGTTCGTCGATGCGTCCGGCGGCACCCTGCCCAGCATCTCGAAATACGCGGTCAGCTATGGCGCCGAATATCGCCTGCCGGTCGCCGGGCTGACCGGCGAATTCTATCTCGGCGCCGATGGCAATTTCCGGTCGGACTTTTCATCGAGCCCAACGCCTTCGGCGGTCCAGAATGTCGACGGCTATGTGCTGACCAATGTGCGCGCCGGTTTCCGCGCCGAAAAGGGCTGGGAAGTGTTCGGCTGGGTGCGCAACGCCTTCGACGTCGGCTATTTCGAATTCCTGACCGCCGCCCCTGCCAGTACCGGGCTGATCGTCGGCCAATTGGGCGATCCGCGCACCTATGGCATCACGGTGAAAGCCCGCTTCTGATGG
>JANOCM010000506.1:0-12996 GCA_031412175.1 Alphaproteobacteria bacterium | reverse complement strand
GCCCCGGTGTTGCCGGGATGGTGGGCGTGAAGCTGGCGCCGCGCGCCGTCTGGGCGGTGACGCCTTCGCCGAACTGCCATTCGAACGCCGTGTCGGTCGCCGGGTCGAGCGCATAGGCGATCCCCGACAATGTTTCCCGCGTGCCCGACACGCTGAGCACGCCGCTGCGCACTTCACCGCCGACCGTCACGGTGATCGCCGGCACTGCCGCCGCCGTCTGCGGCACGAACACTATCGTGATTTCGGGCGATACCGCGGCATTCGGCCCGGTGCCTTCGACGCCGGCGACACGCAGCGTGTCGCCGGCCTCGACGCTGAATTGCCCGCTGGTTTCGCCGGTGACGGTCGAGCGATCGGGCAAGGTCCAGCGGCTGGTGCTCGCCGGCGCGCCGCGCGCCGACACCAGAGCGCGGGCGCCGCCGAGCCCCGACAATTGCACCTGGAAACTGCGCGGCTGCGCTGCCGCCACCGGCGCGCCGAGGGCCACATCGGCCGGCGGGGTGCCGACCTGGTGCTGGGTGACGCTGATCGTCGCCGGGTTGACCGGCGTCGTGCCGAATTCGATCCGCACCTCGCCCTGCAGACCGAGCGGCGTGCCGAGCAGCACGTCGCGCACGCCGACGCTGAGATCGCCGACCGCCGGCGCATTGCGCGGGAAATAGAGCGTCGCTTCCTTGATCGAAATGCCGCGCCATTCCGGCCCCTGGCCGCGCGCCTCGATATCGGCCGGGGTGAACGCCTCGCTGTCGTCATAGAGCAGCTGGTCGACGGTCAGGCCATAGTCGGAACTGCCGAGGAAGAAGCTGGCGGGCTCGAAGGTCAGCCCGACCAATGCGCCGGTGGGCGCGCCGGGGTCGAGCGGATCGGGCGGCGCGACAAAGCGGATGACCGGCGCGCCGCCGCCCGGCGTCGAGGCGATCCGCAGCGTTCCCGAGCCGACGATCTTGACGCGCTTGCCGAACAGCGGCTGGCCGGCGATCGGGCGCACCAGATGTGCCGCGGTGACACCGGCGCCGGGCACCGCGATGGCCGGCTGCAGCCCCGGGATGGCGATGGCAACGCGGGTGAGCAGCAGATCGAGCTGGAAGCCATCGGGCGCCGGCTCGATATCGCCGACCCGCGGCAGCCGCCGGCGGACAAGCTGGAACGGCACGCCGGCATTGAGCAGCGGCAACTCGATCGGCCAGTTCAGCGACGAGCTGAAGAACGCTTCGCCCAATGACCGGATGGTGCCCGAATAGATGAAGGCGGCGTCGCTGGTGATGACGGTGAAATCGGTGACCGCCAGCTTGGCCAGCTCGGCGCGGATATCGGCGGGAATCAGCGACGTCGAACCGGGCGGCAAGCCCAGCAAGTCGACAATCGAAATTCCGCGTGCCGCCATAAACCCAGCCACCACCCCAAGAGGCAAGCACCCTTTCCGATGGCGAATTGGCTTCGCTCGACGGGAGGTTAACGGTTTATTATTCAGCGACTTATCTACAGCGTGTCATGACCGTTACGGCAAGTCAAGCAAATGCGCTGCTACAATTTGGGGGTAAGTGGTGGGCGCGACAGGGTTTGAACCTGTGACCCCTGCCGTGTGAAGGCAGTGCTCTACCGCTGAGCTACGCGCCCGCTGCCGGCAAGACGGCGGACGCGCTGGTTAGGCGAGCAACGCGGCCAAGTAAAGCCCGTCGTGGCCCGCTGGCGGCTCAGGCAGTGCCGTTGCAGGCATCCTTCAGGTTGCGGCCGACACGGAATTTCGGGACGACGCTCGCCGCCAGGTCCATCGGCTCGCCGGTGCGCGGATTGCGGCCGGTCGACGCCTTGCGTTGGCCCGCGACGAAATTGCCGAACCCCACCAGCCGCACTTCCTCACCATTGGCCAGCGCCTCGGTGATGATGTCCAGCAGCGAGTCGATGGCACGTGCCGCATCATTGCGCGCCAGGCCGGTCGCGTCGGCTACCCGGTTCGCCAGATCCTGCTTGTTCATCGAATCGGAAACCCCTGGCGCCGCCTGAAACGTCCATCATGGCTTCCTGTCCGGGCCTGTCAAAGCAAGACTGGCACGAAAACGGCACGGCCCCGGCGGGCCGTGCCGAATTTACGTTCCTTACCGATTCCGGCGGCGCGAAACCGCCAAAATCGCGCAATATCAGTGGCGAACTGCCGGCTCCACAACGACCGACGAGTCCGGCCGCGCCGCCAGTTCATCGGCTTCCGACCATTCGATCGGCACCAGCGGCAAGGCCAGTGCCAGCGCCAGCACCTCGTCAGCGTGGCTGACCGGGATGATCTTGAGGCCCTCGGTGACATTGGCCGGAATCTCGGCGAGATCCTTCTCGTTTTCGGCCGGGATGAACACCGTGGTGATGCCGCCGCGCAACGCCGCCAGCAGCTTTTCCTTCAGCCCGCCGATCGGCAGCACGCGGCCGCGCAAGGTCACCTCGCCAGTCATTGCGACGTCTTTCCGGACCGGAATCCCGGTCAGCGTCGACACGATGGCGACGACCATGGCGACACCCGCCGACGGACCATCCTTGGGGGTGGCGCCTTCGGGGACATGGACGTGGATGTCCTTTTTCTCGAACACCGAAGGCTTGATGCCGTACTGCAGCGCCCGCGCCTTGGTGAACGACAGCGCCGCCGAAATCGATTCGGTCATCACGTCGCCCAACTTGCCGGTCGTCTTGACGAGCCCCTTGCCCGGCGCCGTCACGGCTTCGATGGTCAGCAGCTCGCCGCCGACCTCGGTCCAGGCGAGGCCAGTGACGGCACCGATCTGGTCCTCGATCTCACCGACACCGTAGCGGTATTTCCGTACCCCGGCGAATTCGGCGAGATTGTCGGCATCGACGGTGACGCTCTTGGTCTTGCCCTCGAGAATCCGCCGCAGCGACTTGCGCGCCAGCTTGGCGAGCTCGCGCTCGAGCGTACGCACCCCGGCTTCGCGGGTGTAATAGCGGATGAGGTCGCGCAACGCCGCATCGGTCACACTGAACTCAGCCTTCTTCAGCCCGTGCGCCTCATATTGCTTGTCGAGCAGGTGGCGGCGGGCGATCTCGACCTTTTCATCCTCGGTATAGCCCGACAGCTGGATGATCTCCATGCGATCGAGCAGCGGCTGCGGCATGTTGAGGCTGTTCGCCGTCGTCACGAACATCACGTCCGACAGGTCGTAATCGACCTCGAGATAATGGTCGTTGAACGCCTTGTTCTGTTCGGGATCGAGCACCTCGAGCAGCGCCGACGACGGATCGCCGCGGAAATCCTGGCCGAGCTTGTCGATCTCGTCGAGCAGGATCAGCGGGTTGCCGGTGCCGGCTTTCTTGAGGTTCTGGATGATCTTGCCGGGCATCGAACCGATATAGGTGCGGCGATGGCCGCGAATCTCCGCCTCGTCGCGCATGCCGCCCAGCGACTGGCGCACGAATTCGCGCCCTGTGGCTTTCGCGATGCTGCGGCCGAGCGAGGTCTTGCCGACGCCCGGCGGGCCGACGAGGCACAGGATCGGCCCCTTCAGCTTCGACGTGCGCGCCTGCACGGCGAGATATTCGATGATCCGGTCCTTGACCTTTTCAAGGCCATAATGATCGTCGTCGAGCACCTTCTGCGCCGCCACGATGTCGCGCTTGACCTTGGACTTCTTGCCCCAGGGCAGACCGAGCATGACGTCGAGATAGTTGCGCACAACGGTGGCCTCGGCGCTTTGCGGCGCCATCGCCTTGAACTTCTTCAGCTCGGAAATTGCCTTGTCGCGGGCTTCCTTGGGCAGCTTGGCCTTGGCGATCTTTTCCTCGAATTCGGTCGCTTCGTCCTTGGCCTCGTCGCCCTCGCCCAGCTCGCGCTGGATCGCCTTCATCTGTTCGTTGAGATAATATTCGCGCTGCGTCTTCTCCATCTGCCGCTTGACGCGGTTGCGGATCTTCTTCTCGACCTGCAGCACGCCCATCTCGCCTTCCATATGGGCGAAGACCTTTTCGAGGCGCTTCGTCACATCGGGCTCGGCGAGCAGCGCCTGCTTGTCGGCGATCTTGAGCCCCAGATTGGCGGCGACGGTGTCGGCAAAACGGCCGGCATCCTCGATCTGGCCGATCTGCACGGCGATTTCGGGCGCCGTCTTGCGGTTTAGCTTCACATAGGCTTCGAACTGCTTGGCGGCCGAGCGCAGCAACGCCTCGACCTGCGCCGGATCGGTATCGGCATCGGCGCGCGCGCTGACCACCGCCTCCAGATAGTCGCCATTGGCCACCAGCGACTGCAGCGCGCCGCGCGCCTGGCCCTCGACAAGCACCTTCACCGTGCCATCGGGCAGTTTCAGCAGCTGCAGCACCGTAGCAACGGTACCGACGTCATACAGGTCATCGGCGCCGGGATCCTCGTCGCCGGGGTTTTTCTGCGACAGCAAGAACACCGTCTTGTCGCCTTGCATCGCCGCTTCGAGCGCGTTGACCGATTTGTCGCGGCCGACGAACAGCGGCACGATCATCTGCGGAAACACGACGATGTCGCGCAGCGGCAGCACTGGCAGGGTCTGGATTTCAATCGTCATGTCTATACTCCACTCCGGCCCCCCAGTCAGGCAAGCCGGCCTTCAACAGGACCGGCATATGGGAAGCCGGGACCGCCGCATCAATCACCGACCCTGACTATGACGGCACCGACCTGTCGCGCCTAGAGTCGGAATCGAAACTATCCGGGGGTATTATGGGGATAACCCTTCCCTGAGCACCCCGGTGCTCGCAAACCCGGCAATCGCTGCGGCATCATAGCCCAGGTCGGCGAGCACCCGGCGGCCATGTTCGCCAAGATGCGGCGCCGGCCCGCCAACGGAGGCGGCGCTGCGGGTAAAGCGCGCCGGCGGCCGCGCACCGCGCACCCGGCCGGCGCCGCCATGCGGGATCTCGACGATGATGTCGTTGAACTGCACCTGCGGATCATCGGCGACATTGCGACAATCATTGACCCGGCCGCCAACGGCACCTTCACGGATGAAGCCGGCCATCAGTTCGTCCTGCGTCCGCGCCGCCAGCGCCACCGCAACTTCGGGTGCCCATTGCTTTTGCAGCTTCATCCGGCCGCCGACACTGTGCAACCGCGCATCGGCGGCAAGGTGATCGAGGCCCAGGGCATTCATCAACGCGACGAATTCGACCGTCTGCATCATGCCGATCGCCACCTGGCCATCGGCGCACGGCCACAGCCGGGTCAGCGCGCCATATTCGGGCGCCGGCGCCGGCGGATCGTCGAGGAAGCTGTGGTTGTACATGCCCTCCGGCCAGTTGAACGCCAGCGCGGCATCGAGCATCGCGACATCGACGCGCTGTGCTTCCCCAGTGCGCTCGCGATGAAACAGCGCCGCCGTGATGGCCTGCGCCATCGTCAGCGCCGTCACCTTGTCGGCGACCAGCGTCCGCACCAGCTGCGGCCGGCCGTCACCATCGACCTGGGTCGACGCAATGCCGCTGACCGCCTGCACCACCGGATCATAGACGCGGATATTGCGATACGGGCCGTCCTGGCCGAAACCGGTGATCGAGGCAAAGATCAGCCGCGGGTTGATGTCGGCGCAGCGATCGGCGCCAAACCCCAGCCGCTCCATCGTGCCGGGGCGGAAATTGTCGATCAGCACATCAGCCCAGCCGATCAGGCGTTCGAGAATCGCGCGGCCACCGTCGGTCTTCAAATCGATCGACAGGCTGCGCTTGCCGCGATTGACCGCGATGAACATCGCCGACAGATCGCCCTTGGCCGGGCCCAACCCGCGCACCGGGTCACCGCCGGGGCTTTCGACCTTGATGACATCGGCACCCTGGTCAGCGAGCATCGTTGCCGCCATCGGGCCGGACACGATCTGCGACAGGTCGACGATCCTGATGCCTGCCAATGGCCCCATGCTGTCCCATCCCCGATCAATCGGCGCACTGCGCCACGGTGGGAAGCAATGACGCGCCGGTGACCAGCGTCAACCCGGCAATTGGACGGGTCAGGCCCGGTAGACGGCCAGCGTCGCCGTGGCTTTGCTGCCGAGCGCCGGCTCGTAATAGCCGCTCGGTTCGATGAATTTCACGCCATAGTGCGGATCGGCGACGATGATGCGGCCGCTGGTGGCATCGCGGTCGCAGCCGAGCATGACATGGGCGCCGCCCATTTCCCAGAACACGCCGATGATCATCGGGTTCTTCGGGGTAATCAGCGCCAGCTTGGCGTTGACGCTGGCGCTGCCCTTCAACCCGGCAAAGCCGCTGAAATCCTCGACGAAGGCCGCGTCGATCGGCGGCCGCAACCCCTTAAGCGCCGTCACCATCTTGGCCGGTTCGGTTGCATAGAGCATCATGTCGCGGCCAGGTTCATAGATGACGCCGCCGTTGCCGAGCGCCGAGCCCTGGCCATAGGCATCCGAAATGAAGCTGCGCACCGAGGCTTCGCCGGGATCGGTACCGTTGAGCTTTTCCGACAACATGCGGATGCATGCCGCCGCGCAGCTGTTGTCCTTTTGCTGCAGCCGGACGTCATACCATTTGCCCGTGACTGTCGAACGCTGCGAACTGGCTCCGGTCGCTGGCATAGCCGATCTCCCCCCGAATCACTTGCCATGATCCGAGTGACGCGGCGGACTCGCAAGTGCAAATTCGATGAAACGTTTCGCCCATGACAGTGGCGCAACATGGCGGCGCTGGCGTGCTGCCGCTGGCCGCATTGCCGACCCTCGCTGCGAGTGGTGTTTTCGGATGCTAGACAATGACGGGAGCGGTTCGATGCGCCTTGGTTTTGTTGCCGCCGCCATGCTGGCCATCGCCCCGCCCGTCTTTGCCCAGACCGCTGTCGCGCAACCGGCCATTGCGACTTCGGAGGGCATTTTTCCGATCAGCCAGCTCGGCAACTACCAGGCCGCCGGCATCGCGCGGTCGGCGCGCGCAGCGCTCATCGCTCGCGACTATGCCGGGGCGCGGCGCGAGATGGACTGGCTGACCGGCAGCACGACGATGTTATCGCCCGATGTCTTGGTCATCGCCGGCCTCATCGATGCCGGGTTGAACGACCTCGGCAGTGCACAGAACCGCTTTGCAACCGCATTGGCCCATGATCGCCACCATCTCGGCGCGCGCACCGGGCTCGCGCTGACGCTGGCGCACCGCGGCCAGCGTGATGCGGCGGCGCGCCAGTTGCGCGGCCTCGAAGCGCGGCGGCGGCGCTGCGCTGGCCACTGCGCCGACGCCGCCACGCTCGATCAGGCGGTGACCGCGGTGCGCCGCGCCGTCGGGGCCTGATGCTTGTTGCCGCCGCCTTGATCGCTGCCGGTATCGCGACGCCGGCGCCCGAACCGGGCAAGGCGGCCGCCTGTGAAACCGCAAGGCCGCATTATACCGGCGGCAGCGCCGGGCGGCTCGATCGGCAGCCCACCGCCGCGCTGATCCTGACCGTGGCGCGCAGCATCGATGGCTGCCTTACCCCGGTCATCGTCCGCACCGGTATCGGCGCCACGCCTAGACGGTGATATCGCGGTCCTTCGTCTCCGGCAGCCATATCGCACAGACAACGAACGCCATCGCCACGACCCCGAATGTATACCACAGCCCCGAATAGGTGTTGCCGGTCTGGACGACGATATACTGCGAAATCACCGGCAGGAAGCCGCCGAAATAGCCCGTACCGATGTGATAGGGAATCGACATCGAGGTATAGCGAATGCGCGCCGGAAACAGCTCGACCAGGATCGCCGCGACCTGGCCATAGGTCATCGCCGACAGGCCGACCATGATGGCGACAGCGACGATGATCTTCCAATGCGTCATCGCGGCCGGGTCGGCCTTGTCGGGATAGCCGGCGGCGACCAGCGCGGCGGTATAGGCGTTCTTGTCGAAGCCCGTGAGCCGGGCGCCGCCGACGACGACCGCCAGCGCTTCCGCCGGCTGCTTCGCATAGCTGATGCCGCGCTTGGTCAGGAAATCCAGCGCCTTGGCGCAATCGCTGGCGGGTTTCACGAACACGCTATAGTCGCAGGCCGGCAGCTCGATGGTGACGGGTGACATCCGCGTCGCGGTTTCCAGCGCCGGGTTGGCGCCATCGGCCATCAGCCGGAACAGCGGGAAGATCAGCACCAGCGTCAGCCCATAGCCGAGCAGCAACAGCTTTTTCCGCCCGACCTTGTCCGACAGCCAGCCGAAGCCGACGTAGAACGGTGCCGCCAGCAGCGCCCCGCACGCCATGTAGAGCAGCGCGGTTTCCTCGGGCACCCGCGCCGTGCCCTGCAGGAAATACAGCGTACCGAATTGCGAGGTGTAATAAATCACCGTCAACCCGGCCGAAACGCCGAACAGCGCGACGAGCACGGTCTTGAGATTGCCCTTGTGCTTCAAGCTGTCGAGCAGCGGGTTCTTCGATGTCGTGCCGGCAGACTTCATCGCCTGGAACACCGGGCTTTCCGACAGTTTCAGCCGCATGTAGAGCGAGATCGCCAGCATCACCAACGAGATCAAGAACGGCACCCGCCAGCCCCAGGCATTGAAGGCGTCGGTCGACATCGCATGGCGGGTGCCGAGCACGACGATCAGGCTGAGCAGGAAACCGCCCGCCACCGACGCCTGGATCCAGCTGGTATACTGGCCGCGCTTGCCCTTGGGGGCGTGCTCGGCGACATAGATCGCGGCGCCGCCATATTCGCCGCCCAGCGCCAGCCCCTGCAGCGTCCGCAAGCCCAGCAGCAGCACCGGTGCCCAGATGCCGGCGGTGGCAAAGGTCGGCAGCATGCCGATCGCCGCGGTCGCCAGCCCCATAAGCGTGATAGTGACGAGGAAGGTGTACTTGCGCCCGATGCGATCGCCGAAATAGCCGAAGACCACGGCACCAAGCGGCCGGAAGAAGAAGCCGATGGCAAAAGCGAACAGCGAAAACAGCAGCTCGGTGGTCGGATTGCCGGTGGTGAAGAACAATTTGCCGAGCAGCGCCGCCAGGATGCCATAGACGAAAAAGTCGTACCATTCGAAGACGGTGCCGAGCGACGAGGCGGCGATGACCAGCCGGTCGCGCTTGGGATCGAGAATCACGTCGTCCGTCGCCGATATCGTCGCTGCCAAATCACGCTCCCCGCTTTGTGCCGTGTCTAGCGCGGCTGTCGCAGCGCGCAAGCCCGCGGAAGCCGTCCATCAGACGGTCAGCACCAACCCCTCGGCCGGATCGATCCGGCCGCCGACGATCGCCTGCCAATGCGCGATGACCGCATCCGGACCCTGTCCCTCGACAATCCGCAGCCAGCCGGTCGAGGCGATGAACCGCCCCCACGCCGCCGCCAGCCGGGTTTCAAAGCCCTCCGGGCCCCATTCAGCGACGCGTTCGACGATGACCGACGGCGCAAAGAACAGTTTCGCCGCAACGCCGGGCAGGCTGGTCGTGTTGGCGGCGTCCCAATGCGTGTCACCGACGACATGGCTTTCGAGCAGCCGGTCGCCCAGGGTCGCGTGGACGGCATGGCGGACGGCACCGTTGCCCGAGAAATCGACGAGCGCGAAGCTGCCGGCTTCTTCGGCCAGCGTATCGGCGTCGGCATAATCGATGACGCGATCGTAATAGCCGGTGCTTTCCACAAAGCCGCGGTTGGCGGCCGATGTCAGCCCGATCACGCGCTGGCGCCCCTGCGCCGCCTGCGCCAGGCCCAGCGCCGTCTTCGACGATGCCGAGGTCAGCACCAATGTCGTCGCCGTGCTGCCGGCAAGCATCAGGTCAAGCACGAACGAGGTTGTGTACAGCGGCCGGAACAGCGCCTGCACCGCCTCCGACCCATAGGCCGGGCTGGCGGCGACATAGTTGTTGTACACCGGCGGCAGCCGGAGCCGGTGCGCCGCGGCGTCAGTGAAGCCGCGCGGCGTGATTTTTGCCGGCAGCAGCAGCGCATGGCTGGCCATCGGCCAATAGCCGTAGAAGCGAGCGCCGGCGTCGATGCCTTCCGCCCGACTGACAACCACCGTCGCGAAACCCCAGACCGGCACGATGCCAAAGCCCGGATCGGCCGGGAAAAAGCCCCAATACGCCATGTCGACGCCGTGCGCGGCATAGGTGACATTATTGGCCGTCAGCGCAAAGCGGTCGACACGCAGCAGCAGTTCGCCATCGCTGACCATGATATCGCGCTCGACAGCGGTGATGGCGCCAAGATCGCCCTGGCGGACCTGCAATTCGGTGATCTTCATTTCGTCTCTCCCCGTCGGACACATCGCGCGCTTCAGCGCGGAGGTCAATGAACGTTCTTGTATTGTTCTTATTTAGCGACTATCCTGAAAACGTGCCCCAACCCCAGCTCCGCCCGGCCCGCGGTGCCACCCACAACGCGCTTTCGGGCCGCTTCGACGATCGCGCCCGCACCGCCGATGGCGACTGGCGCGACGATGAAGTCACCGTCGATGGCGGCCCGCCGCCGCTGCGCACCACGGTGACCATCGAACGGCCCAAGGCGATCATCACCCGCAACGCCTCGCCCGACCTGCCGTTCGACCGCTCGATCAACGCCTATCGCGGCTGCGAGCACGGCTGCATCTATTGCTTCGCGCGGCCGACGCACGCCTATCACAACCTGTCCCCCGGCCTCGATTTCGAAAGCCGGCTGTTCGCCAAGCCCGACGCACCGGCGCTGCTCCGAACCGAACTTTCGAAGCGAGGTTATGCCTGCAAGCCCTTGGCATTGGGCACCAACACCGATCCCTACCAGCCGATCGAGCGCGACTGGCGGATCACCCGCGGCGTGCTCGAGGTGCTCGGCGAATTCCGCCACCCGGTGACGATCACCACCAAGTCCGACCGCGTCACCCGCGACATCGACCTGCTAGCAGCGATGGCGCGGGATCGGCTGGCGGCGGTCATGCTGTCGGTGACCTCGCTCGATCCGGCGACGGCGCGCAGCCTCGAACCGCGCGCGCCGGCCCCGCACCGGCGGATCGCCGCCATCCGCAAGCTGGCCGATGCCGGCGTGCCCGTCTTCATCTCGATCTCGCCAGTCATCCCGGCGATTACCGACCACGAAATCGAGGCCATCGTCGCCGCCGGCGCCGCCGCCGGTGCCTGCGGCGCCTTCTCCATCCCCGTCCGCCTGCCGCACGAGGTCGCGCCGCTGTTCCGCGACTGGCTGGCGACGCACCACCCCGACCGCGCCGCACGCGTGATGTCGCACATCGCCGAAATGCGCGGCGGCAAGGACAATGACCCCAGGTTTTTTAACCGCTTCAAGGCGCAAGGTGCCTATGCCGCGCTGATGCGGACGCGCTTTGACAAGGCTGTCGCGCGGCACGGCCTGGCCAGGTCTCGCCCCGACCTCGATTGCAGCCTATTCCGCGTACCGACCGACCAGCTCGCGCTGTTCTAGGCCGTCGGCAGCTTGTAGTCCTTGAAGCGCTCGCGCAGTTCGGTCTTTAGCAGCTTGCCGGTTGCTGTGTGCGGCAGGTCCTCGACGACGATCACATCGTCGGGCATCCACCATTTGGCGATCTTGCCGTCGAGATAGGCAAGAACACTGTCTTTCGATACACTTGCACCGTCTTTCTGCCGCACCAGCAGAAGTGGCCGTTCGTCCCATTTCGGATGATGGATGCCGATGACGGCGGCTTCCGCCACCCCCGGCGCGCCGACTGCGGCATTTTCGAGGTCGATCGAGCTGATCCATTCGCCGCCCGACTTGATCACATCCTTCGACCGGTCGACAATCTGCATATAGCCTTGCGGGCACAGGGTCGCGACATCGCCGGTATCGAACCAGCCGTCGGCATCGAGCACCTGGCCGCCATCGCCCTTGAAATAGCTGCCGACGATCCACGGCCCGCGCACCAGCAGCCGGCCGAACGCCTTGCCATCGCGCGGCAGTTCGACGCCATCGTCGCCGACGATCTTCATCTCGACGCCGAAAACGCCGCGGCCCTGCTTGATACGGTAATCGAGCTGCTGGTCATAAGGCATTGCCGAAACTTCGGTATTGGGCGCACCGACAGTGCCGAGCGGCGACATTTCGGTCATCCCCCACAGCTGCAGCACGCGCACGCCGTGCAGCCGGTCGAAGCTTTCGATCATGCTGCGCGGCACCGCCGACCCGCCGATGGCGGTACGCTCGAGCTTGCCCAAATTGCCGCCGGTCGCCTCCAGATGCTGAAGCATCGTCAGCCACACCGTCGGTACCGCCAGCGCCAGATCGACGCCTTCCGAAACGATCAATTCCTGCAGCGTCGGCGCGTCGAAATTCGGGCCGTTCATCACCAGCTTGGCGCCGCACGCCGCTGACGTATAGGGGATGCTCCAGGCGTTGGCATGGTACATCGGCGCGATCGGCAACACCGTCGTCCGCGCGCTCATTCCGAACGTGTCGGTCATGCTTGCCGCCATCGCGTGCAGCACGTTCGACCGGTGGCTGTACTGGACGCCCTTGGGGTTGCCGGTGGTGCCACTGGTATAGCAAAGCCCGGCGGGCGCGGTCTCCTCGACCACCGTCCAAGGTGCATCGGGCGATTCCGCCGCGACGAGATCCTCGTAGCACAGCAGGTCGAGCGTCGTGTCGGCCGGCATATGAGCGCGATCGGTCAGCAGCACGAAATGCTCGATCGTCGTGAACCGCGGTGCCAGGCGCTCGACGAGCTTGATGAAAGTCAGGTCGAAAAACAGCACCCGGTCTTCGGCATGATTGGCGATATAGACGATCTGGTCGTCGAACAGCCGCGGGTTGATGGTGTGCGCGACCCCGCCCATCCCCGAAATGCCGTACCAGCTTTCGACATGGCGATAGGTGTTCCACGCCAGCGTCGCGACGCGGTCGCCGGGCGCGATGCCCATGCGCCGCAGCGCCGCCGCCACCTGCCGCGCCCGGCCTTGGACGGTGCGCCAGTTGCTGCGGTGCCGGATGCCCTCGCAGGTCAGGCTGACGATCTCGCGATTGCCGTGGAAGGTCGCGGCATGGTCGATCAGTTTCCAGACCAGCAATGGCCAATCCTGCATCGTCCCGAACATCGCCATCTCCCCGTGATTGTTACCGCCTTGTTAGC
>JANOCM010000505.1:0-4343 GCA_031412175.1 Alphaproteobacteria bacterium | reverse complement strand
AGCAGAAACAGGCTTGCTTGCACGGCGCTGATGGAGTCTCGTTTTCCCCGCATGGTGCGACGTTAGAAGGGGGCGGCCAGTGAACGCAAGCGCAGGTGCGGCAGCGCCAGGAAACAACAGCCTGATGCGGCGCTGGTGGTTCTGGCTGCCGCTGCTGCTCTGCCTCGCTGCAGGCGGCTGGCTCGGCCTCAAATACAGCACCACCGGCAAGCGCGCCGATCTCGCCGCCGGCTATATCGCCCATGTCATGTGTTCGTGCCGCTATGTCGGCAACCGCGACATGCCGAGCTGCGAGACCGACCGCGAGCCGGGGACGGAGATCGTCAAGGTCGTCGACGACACCGCCCGGCGCCGGATCACCGCTTCGGTGCCGCTGCTCGCCAGCCGCACCGCGACATTCGACCCTGAATATGGCTGCGCGCTCGATAAGCCCTGAACTACAACCAGCCGCGCCAGCGGAAAAACAGGTACGGCAGCACGGCCGACAGCAGCATCAGCCCCAGCGCCCAGGGGTAACCCAGGTGCCAGTGGAGTTCCGGCATGAAATCGAAATTCATGCCGTAGATGCCGGCGACCATCGTCGGCGGCATGAAGACGATGGCGCTGACCGAAAAAATCTTGAGCACGGCATTCTGTTCGATCGAGATCAGCCCCAGCGCCGCATCGAGCAGGAAATTGATGTTGGTCGCCATATAGGTCGAATGGTCGGTCAGCGACGCGAGGTCGCGCGTCAGGCTCTTGATATGAGGGCCCAACTCCGCCGATCGAGGCGCGGCAAAGGCCAGGAAACCGATCGCGCGCGACAGCGACACCGCCGAATCGCGCGCCTTCGACAGCGAATCCTGTGCCGAGCCGAGCCGCACCAGCAACGATTGCAGCGCCAGGTTGGATATCCGCTGCTCGCCGCGCGTCCGCACACGGCGGAACGCCTGGCGCGAAATGGCATCGACGTCCTTGCCGATGTGCTCGATGCCATCGGCAAGCCGGTCGACGACCGCATCGAGCAGGTGAACGAGCGCCATCCCCGACGATTCGCACAGCACCGGCGAGCGTTCGACATGGCCGGCAAAGCGCTCGAAGCTCATCACCTGGGTATAGCGCACCGTGATCAGATGCTTCGGCGTCAGGATGAAGCTGACGGCATGGGTTTCGGCATTTTCCTTCATGATGCCGGTGGCGACGGTTGCCGTCATGTAGACCGCGCCGTTTTCCTGATAGAGCCGGCTGGAGGTTTCGATCTCGTCCATTTCCTCCAGCGTCGGCACTTCGACGCCGGTCACTCGCTCGACGAACTTTTCCTCGTCGCGCGTCGGCGAGATCATGTCGATCCACACCACGCCCGTCGGCAGCGCCGTATCGGCCGAAATCTCGATGACCGGCAATTGGCTTTCCGGCGAAAACACGCGCAGCATCGAATGGTGGCTCCCGCCGGTCGTGGACGGGCAAAGCCTTAGCGCCACCGGCGGCGATTGCGAAGCTCGGCGCACCAACCTGCCAAAGCCTGCGCCGGTTTTTCGATTGTTGCGGTCGTGACGCTGCTCTGCGGCTGTAACCGATTTGCACCGCGCTCCGTATAGGGAATGGTTCGCGGGGTGACAAAGGGATGACCATGGCCAGCAGTGCAACCAGCGACGTGATCGCCCCGGCCCCGGCTCCGGCACCAGCCTATCTGTTTCACCGCCATGCGCTGGCGGTGCGCGTCACCCACTGGATCAACGCGCTGGCCATCGTCTTCCTGATCGGCACCGGGCTCAACATCTTCAACGCCCACCCCGGGCTCTACTGGGGGCAATATGGCGCCGATGACGACGATGCGCGGCGCTGGCTCGAAATCGGGTCGGACGATACGCCGGCCGGCCAGCCCTATGGCTTTGTCCGCATCGGCAGCCTGACCGTCCACACCACCGGGTTCCTCGGCATCTCCACCGGCGCCAATGGCAAGCCGCAGGCGATCGCCTATCCGTCGTGGGCGACCTTCCCCAGCTATCGCGACCTCGCGTCGGCGCGCAACTTCCACTTCTTCTTCGCCTGGGTGCTGATCATCAACGGGCTGGTCTATCTCGGCTACAGCCTCGCCAGCGGCCATCTGCGCAAGGACCTGCTGCCGCGGCTGAAGGAGCTGAGCGTCGCCAATATCACCCATGACATCGTCCAGCACGCCAAGCTGAAGTTTCCCAAGGGCGAGGAAGCCAAGCGCTATCATATCCTGCAAAAACTCGCCTATGGCGGCGTCGTCTTCGTGCTGATCCCCGGCATCATCCTGACCGGGCTGGGCATGTCGCCGGGCACCAACGCCGCCTGGCCGTGGATTCTCGACCTGTTCGGCGGCCGCGCCTCGTCGCGGTCGATCCACTGGATCTTTGCCAACCTCATCATGCTGTTCATCATCGTCCATCTGCTGATGGTCGTGCTGGCGGGGCCGTTCAACGAGATACGATCGATGATCACCGGCAAGTTCCGCGTCGATCCGGAGGTGGCGAAATGAGCGGTATCGTATCGCGTCGGGGCCTGTTCAGCGTTGGCGGCGGCCTGCTGCTCGCCGGCTGCGACCAGCTCGCCAGCCCCGGCAAGCTGAAGTCGATCGTCCAGTCAGCCGAAGGCGCGTCGCTGCGCTGGCAGCGGCTGATCGGCCGCAACGGCCTGGCGCAGGAATTCAGCGCCGCCGACCTTAGCCCGAACTTCAAGGTCAACGGCACCCATGAGCCTAAGGAAGCCGAATACCAGCAGCACAAGGCCGAGAATTTCGCCAACTGGAAGCTGGCGATCGGTGGCCTCGTCAACAACCCGCTGAACCTGAGCCTGGCCGAGTTGCGCCGGATGCCGGCGCGCACCCAGATCACCCGCCATGATTGCGTCGAAGGCTGGAGTGCTATCGGGCAATGGACCGGCGTGCCGCTGGGGATGCTGCTCAAGGCCGCCAACATGAAGACTAACGCGCGTTATGTCGTGTTCCGCTGCGCCGACAATTACGGCGGCGAGCTGTCGAAGGGCGGCGCGCAATCGACGTCGATCTATTACGAGAGCATCGACCTCGTCGACGCCTTCCACCCCCAGACCATATTGGCGCACAGCATGAACGGCGCGCCCTTGAGCGTCGGCCACGGCGCGCCGGTGCGGATGCGGATCGAGCGCCAGCTCGGCTACAAGCAGGCGAAATATGTGATGGGCATCGACGTCGTCTCGTCGCTCGCCGGCTATGGCAGCGGCAAGGGCGGCTACTGGGAAGACCGCGGTTACGAATGGTATGCGGGGATCTAACTAACCGCAGTCATCCCGGCGCAGGCCGGGACCCATGAACCACAGGCTGTCGGGACAAGGGGTCCGAGCCCGGTACTTCGGTGGCACAGCTGGTGGTTTATGGGTCCCGGCCTTCGCCGGGATGACACCTAACCCTCCCAGCGCAGCCCCAGCCAGAGCGTCCGCGGCTGCGCGCGGTCGATGATGCCATCGGCGCTCAGCCCGGACACGACCTCGACATCGCCGATATTCTCCGCCCGCGCCTCCACCGACAGCCCGCCGAACAGCCGCAGCCGCGCGCTGGCGTCGACCGTCGTTGCCGCCGGGATGCGCCGCAGATTCTGGTCGTCGTCGAACTGCGCACCGGAATGTCGCACGGTGAGCCCGCCACGCAGCCGCTCCCCGGTCCAGGCCAGCGTGCCCGAAGCGCTGACCTGCGGCGTCACCGCCGGGCGCAAGCCATCGAGCGCCGCCGACAGGCCGGAGGCGCGCACCCGCGGGTCGGCCCAGGCAACCGACGCGACCGCGCTCCAGCGGCCGATCTCGACACCGGCATCGGCCTCGATCCCATGCACGACCACCGCATCGAGGTTGAGGCGTTGCCGGAACGCACCGCCAGCGGCGACGAACCCGACCTGCGGGAACACCCCCGGCCCGCGCCCCAGCGTGACGTTCGAAATCGCCCCCGACAGTTCGTTGACATAAGCGGTGACCGACAGGTGCGCCGCCGGCAGCGGCCGCCAGTCGAACCCGGCCTCCACCCCGCGCGACCGTTCGAGATCGAGCGCCGGGTTCGCCGCGGTCGCATCGGCGCCGACGCGGAACGGCCGGTAGAGTTCGTTCGGCGTCGGCAGGCGAAAGCCCGAATAAGCCGCGGCGCGCAACGCCAGCACCGGCACCGGCTTCCACACCGCGCCGCCACGCGCCGTGCCGCGCCAGCCGCTGCGCCCCGGCGCCGGCAGGTCGAGCGTCGTCGCCCCGGTCGTGCTGTCGAATTCGTGGAGCCGCCCGGCCTCGATGGTCCAGCGATCGGCGCGGGCGCCGCCGGTCAGGGTCAGCGTGTCGGTCAGCGACCAGCTGTCCTCGGCGTAAAATCCGATCGTCGA
>JANOCM010000504.1:0-2137 GCA_031412175.1 Alphaproteobacteria bacterium | reverse complement strand
CACCGACAGGCCGGTGATGTCGGGTTCGACGAGCACGTCGCGCCCGCCGAGCGATTCGCGCTGGCGACGGATGGCATCATAGCCGAGCAGAAGCTGCATCTGGTTGAAAACGCTGACGACGTTGGTGATCTTGTCGGCCGACTGCGGCGGTTCACCGACATCGACGACGATGACGACATCGACTCCCATCTGCCGCGCCACATCGACCGGCAGATTGTCGGAAATGCCGCCATCGACGAGCAACAGGCCGTCGCGCTTGACCGGCGGAAACGCCGAAGGGATCGACATCGAGGCAAACACCGCCGTCGACAGATTGCCGCTGTCCATCACGACATGCCTGCCGGTGACGATGTCGGTGGCGACGGCGCGATACGGGATCGGCAAATTGTTGAAATCTTCGGTGGCGCGCCACGGCGCCAGCAATTGCTGGACGGTGGCGAACAGCCGCTGGCCGCCGAGCACGCCCTGCGGCAGCACCGGCTTGCCGTCTTCGACGCCGAGCCGATAGTTGAGCAGCACGTCGCGCACCTCGCGCTTGCGGCGGAACGACAGGTCGTTGCGGTCGGCGCGATCGTTGAAGATCGTCACCCAGTCGATCTCGCGCGCGATCGCCTTGATCTGGCCGGCGTCATTGCCGATCGCGTACATGCTGCCGACAACGGCGCCCATGCTGGTACCGGCAATGACATCGACGGGAATGTGGCGGCGCTCGAGCTCCTCGATGACGCCGATATGGGCAAAGCCCTTGGCGCCGCCGCCGCCGAGCACGAGGCCGATGCGCGGGCGGTTGGTGGCGGCGAACGCCGGCGGCGCCGGGCGAACGGCACCGGGATCGGGTGGGGCGGCACAGGCGGGGCCAGCCAGCCACAAGGCTGCCGCCATGCCGATGATCCTGGTGCCGATTGCCGCCATGCTGTTTACCCCCGCGGGTACCGCGGCACCCGGGACCCGTCATAGTGAAGCGGGCGGCAGAGCGCAAAAAGGGAACGCCAGAGCAATGAGACTCTGGCGTTCCCAAGCGATCGGCTCTAGCCGAACAGGAAATCAGTCGGGGTGATCTGCACCAGTTCGGTGTTGAGAATGGCGATTTCACCGAGGTCGCCATTGCTGGTCTTGACCAGCACGTCATCGGTCGAGCCGTCACTGTCGAGATCGCTCAGCTCGAAATTGAGCGTCGCGAAGTTCTGCCCGGTACCACGCAGGTCGAGCTTGTCGAGATTGTCCTCGAAATCGACAATGGTGTCGAAACCCCAGTTGCCGTTGAAGACGAAGCGATCGGCGCCGGCATCGCCGCTGAGAAAATCCTGGTCTTCGCCGCCGGTCAGGATGTCGTTGCCGCCACCGCCGAACAGATTGTCGCTGCCCACGTCGCCGAACAGCTGGTCGGCGGCATCGCCGCTCCCCGATCGCCGGCCCTCGACGTCGCCATACAGCGTATCGCCGCCCTCGCCGCCGCGCAGCACATCGGCGCCGGCGCCGCCTTCGCCGACATCGTCGCCATCACCGCCGACGATGGTATCGACGCCGACGCCGCCGCGCAGGATATCCTCGGACTCGCCGCCGTCGAGCAGATCGTTGCCGGCGCCGCCGATGATGCTGTCCTTGTCCTTGCCGCCGAGCAACCGGTCGGCACCGGCGCCGCCGTCGATCACGTCGTCGCCTTCGCCGCCATCGACCACGTCGTTGCCGGCTTCGCCGAATAGAATATCATTACCCTGGACACCGAAAATCTGGTCTGCGCCATTGCCGCCATAAATGGTGTCGTCGTCTTCGCCGCCGTCCAGAACATCGTTGCCGCCGGCGCCATCGATGAAGTCGCGGCCCTTGCCGCCGAAGATACGGTCATTGCCGGTGTCTGCGGCCTTTTGACCCTGGGTATAGCCATAGAGGAAATCGTCAAGCTCGGTGCCGCTGATCGTGTCGGAGAGCCTGGTGCCGTAACGCGTTGCCATCATCATACTCCCATATGTTGCTTCAACGCCCCCGCCCGTATTCATGACGGCCCCGTCATTTCCACAAACTGAATGGTGCAAGACATCTGTGTGACAGCTGCAAGCCGGCGGCCGGACCGCCAATCAATCCGTGACTGGCCTCCCTTGCCGGGTTAACAGCGTCGGCATGTTCGCCCATATCGACA
>JANOCM010000503.1:0-4592 GCA_031412175.1 Alphaproteobacteria bacterium | reverse complement strand
AGATCCTTGTACAGCGCGACAAGGTCGGGTTGCGGGGCGGCGACCGCCGACGTGCTGGCGAGAACGGCGGCGAGCAGAAGTTTTTTCATTTCGGCATTCAGGCACGCGCGCGGCGCCGGCGCAAGCCTCAGGCCGGCACGATCTCGATCACCTGCAGGTTCGATTGCCACATCGGCCATGGCAGCTCGAGCCGCCAGCGCTCGTCGCCAAAGGCGCGCAGCACGCCGACCTGATCGCGGTCGCCGTCGGTGCCATAGGCCATGATTCCCGATTCGCCGGGCAGCGCCAGCGAGCCGAGAAACACCTGGCGGTCGCCATCGGGATACAACGTGCCGGCAACGCGCTGGTCACCGCGCCCCTGGTCGAAATACAAAAGGCCCTTGCGTGCGGTGATGGTGCACGGCCGGAAATCATCGGCGATCACCGGCGGGGTGGCGCCGCGGATGCTGCCGTCTTCGCGATTGCCCATCTTCACCGACCGGCAGCGATAGGCGCCGGGGCCGGGGGGCGGTGCTTCGCGCGCGGCATCGGGAACCGCTATGGCACCCAGCGCGCCGACCCGTGACATCTGCCCCGCCCCCTGCACCTCGGCAAGCGAGCGCGTCCAGGCGCTCCACAATCCGGCGAGGCGCTTGCGATCGGCGTCGCGGATGACGGTCTGCCACGCCGGCGCGCGTGCCGCCGCCGTGGCCGGCACCGTCTTGCCCGCACAGCCGGACAGCAGCGCGCCGGTGGCAATCAGCGCCAGCAGGGGGTGGTTGGTCATCATCGCCATTCTAACGCACGATCCTGTGCCGCGGCTGAACAGTCAATTGCCGAGCATGTCGCGGACAAAGGCGGCAAGCCCCAATTGGCGTTTGCGCCGCAGACGTTCGGCATGAAGAATCGAGCGGATTTCGCCGAGGCAGGTTTCGGCATCGTCGTTGATCAGGATGTAATCATATTCACCCCAATGGCTGATCTCGTCGCGGGCGCGCGCCATGCGGCTGGCGATGACATCGGCGGCATCGGTGGCACGCGTCGTCAGGCGGCGCTCGAGCTCGTCGAGGTCGGGTGGCAGGATAAAGACGCGGACGAGATCGCTTGCTGCATCGGTCTGCTGCAGCTGCTGGGTGCCCTGCCAGTCGATATCGAACAGCACATCGCGCCCCGAATGCAGCGCCACCTCGACCGGCGCACGCGGCGTGCCATAGCGGTGGCCGAACACCGTCGCCCATTCGAGCAGTTCGTCCTTCGCCACCATCTCGGCAAAGCGCTCGGGGGTGACGAAATAATAGTCGCTGCCGTCGATCTCGCCGGGGCGTGGCGGTCGCGTCGTCGCCGATACCGACAGCATGATGCCGCGATCGTCGGCGAGCAGCCGCCGCGACAGCGTTGTCTTGCCGGCGCCCGAGGGGGATGACAGCACGAACATCAGCCCGCGGCGCGGCGGATTGTGAGAGGCAGGACGGGTGAACTCAGTCATTGCGGGTCGTTAGCCGGTAAAGCGCGCGGCGTCACGCGGCGCGATTCTGCTCAGATCATCGTCTCGGGCCGCACCACCCGCCGGAATGTCGCTTCGTCGACGAGGCCCAGCGCCAGCCCGGCCTCGAGCAGCGACGTCCCGTCATGATGCGCCTTCTTGGCGATCGCGGCGGCATTGTCATAGCCGATCGCCGGCGCCAGCGCCGTCACCAGCATCAGCGAGCGTTCGACCAGCTCCGCCAGCCGCGCCCGGTTCGGCGTCATGCCATCGACGCAGCGCAGCCGGAAACTGTCGATCGCGTCCGACAGTATCTCGATGCTGCCGAGCACATTATGCGCGATCAACGGCTTGAAAACGTTGAGCTGCAGATGGCCCTGCAGGCCGCCGATGGTGACGGCGACATGATTGCCCATCACCTGCGCGCAGACCATCGTCAACGCCTCGCACTGGGTCGGGTTGACCTTGCCCGGCATGATCGAGCTGCCCGGTTCATTCTCCGGCAGCGCCAGCTCACCCAGCCCCGATCGCGGCCCCGACCCGAGAAGGCGCAGGTCGTTGGCGATCTTGGTCATGCCGACGGCAATGGTGTTGAGCACCCCCGACACCTCGACCATCGTATCGTGCGTCGCCAGTGCCTCGAACTTGTTGGGCGCCGATACCCACGGCACGCCGCCGGTCAGGTCCGCCAGCGCTGCGCAAAAAGCCGGGCCGAAGTTTTCGGGCGCATTGAGCCCGGTGCCGACCGCGGTGCCGCCCTGCGCCAGTCGCGACAGCCGCGGCCACAGCGCCACGATGCGCGCGGCATTATCCTCGCAGGTCTGCGCCCAGGCCGAAGCCTCCTGCCCCAGCGTCATCGGCGTCGCGTCCTGCAGATGGGTGCGGCCAATCTTGATGATGGCGGCCCATTCGGCTTCCTGGTGACGGAACAGCCCGGCGAGCGCACGCAGCGACGCCAGCAGCCGGCCCCGTAGTTCGAGCGCCACCGATACATGCATCGCGGTCGGGAAGGTGTCGTTCGACGACTGCGATTTGTTGACGTGATCGTTGGGGTGGACCGGCGACTTGCCGCCGCGGGTGCCGGTCAGCATCTCGTTGGCGCGGCCAGCGATGACCTCGTTGGCGTTCATGTTGGTCTGGGTGCCGCTGCCGGTCTGCCAGACGACGAGCGGAAACTGGTCGTCAAGCTTGCCATCCGCCACCTCGGCCGCCGCCGCCTCGATGGCGTCGGCCAGGGCCGGATCAAGGCCGTCGGCGCGATTGACCACCGCCGCCGCCTGCTTGATGCGGCCGAGCGCATGGATCAGCGGCAGCGGCATGCGCTGGCCGCCGCCGTTGCTGGTGCCGATGGGGAAATTGCCGATGCTGCGCTGGGTCTGCGCCCCCCAATAGGCTTCTGCGGGCACGTCGATGGGGCCGAAGCTGTCGGTCTCGCTGCGAGTCGTCATGCCGACCTTCTAGCGTGCCCGCGCCGCCGGCACCGCACGAAAAAGGGGCGCGCCGTCGCCGGCACGCCCCCATTATTCGCCACGCAGCGATCAAACGGCGGCGAGCACCCGGCGGCGCATCGCAAAGCCCACCATGGCAAAGCCGGCGAGCAGCATCGCCCAGGTCGAAGCCTCGGGCACCGCTGCCAGCGCTACGCTGTCGATGAACGACGTGCGATCATCGCTGAAGACGCCACTATAGCTGAGCGTATAGGCGCTGCCGGCGGTCAGCAGGAACGGGCCGCTCGATTTGGCGACGAAGCCGCCAAAGGCGCTGTTGTAGGTGCCGAGATTAGTAATCGTCACGCCGTCGCTAAGCGACACGACATAGCTCTGGATGCCGCCATTGTTCGTGCGGTTAGCGTCGGCCCAGGTCAGGATCTGCAGCGACGTCGCGGTGGCGGTGAACGTCGTCGAAACGACGCTGCTGCCCTGGACGAAGCCATAATAGTTGCCGTCGGGGGTCGTCGTGCCGCCCCAGGCGCCGGCGCCCGAAACAATGACGCCACCACCGGTCCAGCTGCCGGCGGCGCAGATCGGCCGGCCGCCGGCGCTGAAACCATCATAGCAATAGTCCGAAAGGCCCGGCGTGGTCGCGCCCTTGGTCTCGAAGCTGCCGTCGACGATCGTTGTCGCTGCCGCCAGCGCTGGCGCGGCCAGCATCGCAACTGCGATCAATCGGGAAATCATGGTCATTGGCACGCCTTGCAAGACACTATTGTCATTAACGAAGATGCAATATTTGTGCCAAACGTCAGCTCTGTTGAAACCAAAGGATTTTTGTCGTTGCGCCCCCGCCGCAGTGTAAAGCCGGCCGACAGTCTCGCGGCGCGCCGCTACTTCTTCCGGAAGCGGTCGAGCGTCACGACGTTGCTGCCCGGCTCGATCGGGGCCGGCGGCTCGGGGTCGGGCTCAGGCTCGATGATCGCCTCGCCTTCCTTGGGGGCGAACTGAAGCGCGAAATTGACCGCCGGATCGACAAAGCCGGTGACGGCATCGAACGGAATCCGCAGCTTGGCCGGCACCTGGTTGAAGCTCAGCCCGATCTGGAAGCCCTCGTCGTCGATGGCCAGATCCCAATAGCGGTTCTGGATGACGATGGTCATTTCGTCGGGATAGCGTTCGAGCAAATGCTTGGGGATGTCGACACCCGGCGCCTTGGTGCGGAACGCGATATAGAAATGGTGCGCGCCGGGCAGGCCGCCAGCGACATCGATGCGATCGAGCACACGGCGCACGACGGTGCGGAGCGCGTCCTGGACGATCTCGTCATAAGGTATCAGGCTGTCGGCGGTCGTTTCGGTCACGTTCGCGCCCTTGGCTTGCCAGATGCTTGACTGTTGCGCCTCAAGTGACGTGTGCGGGCGCGCCGGTCAAGGCGGCTCGACGCGAAAGTGGGGAGCTTCTGTTGCTCGGTGCTCCCCGTACCGCCGGTTTCCACTTCTGTTGCCCGGTGTGGCCCGTACCGCGCTTTCGGCCAGTGTAACTAAATCCCGAAGGATTTCATGTTACGCTGCGATTGCGAATGCCTCGTTGTCGTTGGCATTTAGGTGTTTTGAAACATTTAACGGCTTATTCATGCCGGGCAAAAGCTCTCGTCTTTCAACACACGTCGATCCTGGTTCGGCCCCGCACAAACCCGC
>JANOCM010000502.1:0-3843 GCA_031412175.1 Alphaproteobacteria bacterium | reverse complement strand
CAAGCGCTCGTTCTTCTGGACGCTGGCGATCCTGCTGACGCTGGCCGCGGTCGCCGCTGTCGGCCTTGTCGTGCTGATGTCGAAAAAGAGCGGCGGGTCGACGCAAGGCTATATGGAGGCCGAGCAGGCGCCGCTGATCGCCGCCGAACCCGGCCCCTACAAGGTGCCGCCGCTCGACCCCAAGGGGTTGCAGGTCGAAGGCCAGGACCAGACCATCTATGCCGCCGGTGAAGGCATCGACGCCGGCAGCACGATCGACCAGTCGGCGATGCCCGAAGCGCTGCTGCCGCGCCCGGGGACAGAGCCGGCGGCGCCGCCGCCCGGCCCGCCGCGCGACCTGGTGCCGACGATTCCGCCCGAGATCGCGCCGGCCGGCGCCGCCATCGCGCCGAAACCCGCCGCGCCAAAGCCGCTGTTGCCCCCGGTTGCCGCGTCGCAGCCGCCGAAAACTACTGCGCTACCCCCGGCAACCGCGCCGAAACCCGCCGCGATTCCGCCTGTTGCGGCGCCGAAATCCCCGCCGGTGATGACGATCGCCCCGCCAAAGCCGGCAGCCGCGCCGACGAAACCCGCTGACACACCGCCGAGAAAGGCCTCGACTGTCCAGCTCGGCGCCATTTCCAGCCCCGAAAAGGCCGATGCCGCCTGGGCTGCGCTTGCCGGCAAGCCCGGCATGGCGGGGTTCGGCAAGCGCGTGATCCGGATCGAGAGCAACGGCCAGACGCTTTACCGCCTGCGCGCCAGCGGCGGCGACGCTGCCGCACTGTGCAGCGCGCTGAAAAGCGCCGGCCAGCCCTGTTCTGTGGTGGAATGACGATGCAACCGACCTTCCTCGGCCTGTCGGGCCTCACCATCACCGCCGACGAGGCCGCGCTGTTCCGCGCCGCCAACCCGGCCGGCTACATCCTCTTCAAGCGCAATATCGACACGCCCGAACAGGTTCGCGCCCTCACCGCGGCGCTGACCGACCTTGCCGGCCGCCGCCTGCCGATCCTGATCGACCAGGAAGGCGGTCGCGTCGCCCGGCTGCGCCCGCCGCACTGGCCCGAATTCCCCACCGGGGAGACGTTCGACAAGCTCTACGACGCGGCGCCGGTCACCGCGATCGAGGCGGCACGGCTCAACGCCCTCGCACTCGCGGCGTTGCTGCGCGACCTCGGCATCACCGTCGACTGCCTGCCGCTGCTCGATGTCCGCGATCCCGACGGCCACGACATCATCGGCGACCGCGCCTTTGGCCACGAACCGATGCGGGTTTCGGCGCTGGGGCGCGCCACGCTGGACGGTTTGCGCGCCGGCGGCGTCTGCGGCGTCGTCAAGCACATCCCCGGCCACGGCCGCGCTGCCGCCGACAGCCACCTCGAACTGCCGATCGTCACCGCGTCGCTTTCCGAACTGGAGCGCGATTTCGAACCGTTCCGGACCCTTGCCGCGCGCTCGCCGATGGCAATGACTGCGCATGTCACCTATACCGCGCTCGATCCGCAGCGCTGCGCCACGCTGTCGCCGGTGGTGATCGACTTCATCCGCCGCGACATCGGCTTCCAGGGCCTCTTGATGTCCGACGATCTCGGCATGCACGCGCTAGGGAACCCGGCATCGGGCGGCCATGCGCCGGGCAGCAATGCGCTGACCGATTTCGGCGCCCGCGCGCTCGCCAGCCTCGATGCCGGCTGCGACATCGCCCTGCATTGTTCGGGCGATTTCGCCGAGATGCGGTCGATCTGCGATGCCGTGCCGGCGATTACCGCCGCCGCCGGCGCCCGGCTGGACGCCGCGATGGCGTGGGCGGGCGCCGGTGATGCCACGCCGGTGCAGCAGTGGGCCGATGCACGTGATGAACTGCTCGCGCTGGGCTAACCTCCCTCCCCCTTGCGGGGAGGGCGACGCGGCGCCCCCCGAGCGGGGTGGGGGTTCGCGCGCCTGGTGGCGAATGTCCAACCCCCACCCCGCTCGCGCAAGGACGCGAGTCGCTCTCCCCGCGCGACCGGAAGTCGCCTTCGGCGACGGGGGGAGGGAGTGACGGCCGACGACTTCTTCGACACGCCCCCCCGCGCTGCGCCGGAGACGCTGGTGCTGCAGCTTGGCAGCTGGGAAGGCCCGCTCGACCTGCTCCTCCAACTCGCCCGCGCGCAACAGGTCGACCTCGCGCAAATCTCGATCCTGGCGCTTGTCGACCAGTATCTCGCCTTCATCCGCGATGCCAAGGCGCTCAGCCTCGAACTCGCCGCCGATTATCTCGTCATGGCGGCGTGGCTGACCTATCTCAAATCGGCACTGCTGCTGCCGCCCGACCCCGAGGCCGAGCCCGATCCGCATGACATGGCGCTGAAACTCCAGTTCCAGCTGCAGCGGCTCGATGCGATGCGCGCCGCCGGCGCCCGGCTGCTCGCCCGCCCGCAGCAGGGCTGGGACACGTTCGCCCGCGCCGCACCCGAGGGGCTGCGGCTTGAAACCGTCGCGCGCTACGATGTCAGCCTGTTCGAGCTGCTGCAGGTCTATGGCGCCATCAAGGCGCGCGCCAGCGCTAGCACCCATGTCGTCCGCCGCCGCCCGGTGATGGCGCTTGACGAGGCCATCGAACGGCTCGAACGCCTGCTCGGCACCAGCATCGACTGGACGGAGCTGTCACGCTTCCTGCCGCGCGACCTTGCCGATGAACCCTATGCGCGCTCGGTGCTGGCGAGCAGCTTTGCCGCGGTGCTGGAATTGACGCGGCAGGGCCGGGCCAGCCTGTCGCAGGGGGCCGCATTTGCACCCATTCTGGTGCGACACCGGGCATGAACGACCCCGAAACCCTGCGCGCGCTGGAAGCAATCATCTTCGCCGCCGAAGCGCCGCTGACACTCGCCGACATCGCCCGCCATGTCGGCACCGCCAGTGACCTGCCCGAACTGCTGCGCGACCTTGCCGACAGCTATGCCCCGCGGGGGATCAACCTCGTCGAACGCGGCGGCCGCTGGCAGTTCCAGACCGCGCCGGACCTCGCCCATCACCTGCGCCCGTCGCGCGAGGCGGTGCGCAAGCTGAGCCGCGCCGCCACCGAAACGCTCGCCGTCATCGCCTATCACGAACCGGTTACACGCCCCGAAATCGAGGAAGTCCGCGGTGTCGCGGTCAGCGGCGGCACCATCGATGTGCTGCTCGAGGCCGGCTGGATCCGCCCCGCCGGCCGTCGTGAAAGCCCGGGCCGGCCGCTGCAATATGCGACGACCCCGGCGTTCCTGGCGCATTTCAACCTCAATTCGCGCCGCGACCTGCCCGGACTTGCCGATCTGAAGGCGGCCGGGCTGCTGGAACGCGAACCGCCGCGCGAAATGCCCTTGCCGCTGGGCGGCAGCGACGATTAAGCCGCGCATCACTTCATCGTAAACCTTCGACAATTCTTGTTTTTTCCATTGCCGCGGTTTCGCAACTGCCGGATGAAGGCAGGCGATAGGCAAACACCCAAGGATATCGAATGCCCGTGTTGAAACCGGCGCTGCGGCGCCGTGCGATTGCTGCCCCGCTGGTGCTGGCGCTGCTGCTCGCCAGTTGCGGCGGCAGCAACAACGGCACCGGCGCCAACGGCCCGATCGGCGGCAGCATCACCCCGACACCCACACCCACACCCACTCCCACACCAACGCCGACCCCCGCCGGCAACTGCTCGCTACGCTCGCGCCAGGATTGGGCTGCGACGCAGCTGCGCGAATGGTATCTGTTCCCCGAAACGCTGCCGGCAGCGCTCGATCCGTCGCCGTACACCAATGTTTCGGATTATATCGATGCCTTGACCGCAACGGCGCGGGCGCAGGGCAAGGACCGGTTCTTCACCTATCTGACCTCGATCGCCGAGGAAGA
>JANOCM010000501.1:0-1645 GCA_031412175.1 Alphaproteobacteria bacterium | reverse complement strand
GGCCTTCGGCATCGCGCGCAATCACCCGTTCGTCGACGGCAACAAGCGCACGGCCTTCGTTGCGGCAGCGACCTTCCTCGAGATCAACGGCTGGCGTTTTGGCGCCAGCGAGCCCGATGTCGTGGTGACGACGCTGGCCCTCGCCGCCGGCGACCTTACCGAAGACGCCCTCGCCGACTGGTTTCGCGCCAACAGCCGGCCGGCCTGAACCATCAGTGGCGCGGTTCGCGGCCGCGGATCAGATCCATGCCGGCCTTGATCGCTGCGAACCGCGCATCGACGGCACCTTCGAACGCCAGGTCGGTGAAGATATAAGGCCAGTCGTTTTCGATGCCTTCACGGACCAGTTCGCCGACGTACAGCGGGTCGATGCCATGCGTGATCGCCGCGGCGGCGACCGCGGCGAATTCGGAATCGCCGGCTTCCATCGTCATGTTTTCGAGCGCGCTGGCCAGCCGATCGGGGACATTGCGCGCCGATTCCATGATGCGGGTGCGGATGAAGCCCGGGCACAGCACCGAAACGCCGATGCCGCGTTCGGCAAGGCTTGGCCGCAGCCCCTCCGACAGCGCCACGACACCATATTTGGTGACATTGTACGCCGGCGCCACGGCAGCGATCAGCCCGGCCATCGACGCGGTGGAGACGATCTGGCCGCCTTCGCCATGCGCCTCGAGCAGCGGCCCGAAGATCTCGATACCCCAGATCACCGACATCAGATTGACGCCGATCGTCCAATCCCAGCTGGCATCGGTCCATTGGCCATAGCCGCCGCCACCGCCGACACCGGCATTGTTGACGAGGATATGGACCTTGCCATAGCGCGCGATCGTCGCCTCGGCAGCAGCTTGCAACTCCGCCCTCAGCGATACATCGGCGCGGACGCCTTCGACATCGGCGTTGGTCGCTTTCAGCCCGGCGACGGCGGTGGCCAGCGCCGCTTCTTCGATGTCGCACAGCATGACCTTGACGCCGGCCTGCGCCAGCGCCGTGGCGATGCCGAGGCCGATTCCCGACGCGGCGCCGGTCACAAAGGCAGTCTTGCCGACCAGATCGTGCATGTATCCCTCCCCGATTTTTGCCGACAATGGCGGGCGCCCGGCGGCCCCGCAACTCACACTCTTGCGTTTGCGGCGGTGCCCGGCAATGGCGGCGGTGATGACCGGCACTCCTCTCGATCCGCACGGTTTCTCCGTCGCCGCGCTGGCGCCGTTTCGGGGCGGGCGCGGGGCGTTGCGGCTGGGATTGGCAGCGCTGCCCGAGGCGCTGTGGCGCGACACCGGCCCGGCGCTGGCGGCGCGGGCGGCGGCGAAAGTGCCGGTATTCGCTGCCGAACCCGCTAGCCTGATTGCGCTGCCCAATGCCGAACCCGCCATATCCGAGCTGGCGGCGCTGCTCGGCGTGGCCGGCGCGGGGCTGCGCGGTGCGGCGCAGGCGGTGTATGAGGACATCGCCATCCTGCTGCCCGATGGTGCGTCGCATCGGCTGGTCGCCGCCGCCATCGCCTTTCCGACCGATTGGGACCTGCCCGCCAAGATCGGCCATCCGTTGCCGCACATCCATGCGCCGATCCCGACCTATGCCGACAGGCTTTCGCACGGTGTCGACCATGTCTTTGCCAACCTGCAACCCGCGCGGCTGCTGG
>JANOCM010000500.1:0-3143 GCA_031412175.1 Alphaproteobacteria bacterium | reverse complement strand
ACCGCGGCGCCGGCGTCGATGCGCGAATATTTCGCCTTTTTCTTCGCGTCGAACGCCGACAAGGAATTCCTCGTCTATGGCGACGAACGGCTGACCTTTGCCGAGGTCCACGCCCGCGGCCTGAAGTTCGCGGCGATGCTCCAGCACCGCCACGGCATCGCCAAGGGCGACCGCGTCGCCATCGCGATGCGCAACTATCCCGAATGGATCATCGCCTTTGTCGGCGTGCTCCATCTCGGCGCCATCGCCATCCCGATGAACGCCTGGTGGACGGCGGAAGAACTCGACTACGGCCTCAAGGATTCGGGTGCGCGGCTGGCGATCGCCGACGAGGAACGTGCGCGCCGGCTGGCAACGCTAACGTGCAAGGCGACTGTGCTGACCGTGCGCACCTCGGCCGAAGTCACCGCCAGCCTGGGCTTCGTCCGTGCCGAGGATGAGCTTGCCGCCTCGCCACCAACGACCTGGTTCCTGCCCGACATCGCGCCCGAGGACGACGCGACGATCATGTACACATCGGGGTCGACGGGCAGCCCCAAGGGCGCCGTGTCGACGCACCGCGCCATCGTGTCGGGCGCGATGAACTATCTCGTCGCCGGGCTGGCGCTGCTCAGCCTGTCGCAGCAGCAGGGCGCCGCCATGCCCGAACAGCAGGTCATGCTGCTCAACGTGCCGCTGTTCCACATCACCGGATCGGTGCCGGTGCTGCTGGTGTCGATCGCCATCGGCCGCAAGATGGTCATCATGCACAAATGGGATGCCGGCGAGGCGCTGCGCCTCATCGAAAAGGAGCGCGCCACCTATTTCGTCGGCGTGCCGACCATGTCGCTCGAACTGATGCAGCATCCCGACCATGACAAATACGACCTGTCGTCGCTGGTCGACATCGCCAGCGGCGGCGCACCGCGGCCGCCCGAGCATGTCGAGCGGCTGGCCAAGACGTTCGAAGGCAAGAACCCGGTGCAGGGCTATGGCCTGACCGAAACCAACGGCGTCGGCGCCGGCAATTTCCGCGACAATTACCGCGCCAAGCCGGCGTCGACCGGCCGCGCCTCGGCGCCGCTCGTCGAATTGCGTATCGACCAGGGCGATGGCCCGGTCGGCGCCGGCGTGCCGGCGGGCACTGTCGGCGAAGTCTGCATCCGGACGGTGTGCAGCTGCCGCGGGTATTGGAACAAGCCCGAGGCGACGCTGGCGGCCTTCCCCGGCGACGGCTGGTTCCGCAGCGGCGATCTCGGCTATCTCGACGAGGACGGTTACCTGTTCATCGTCGACCGGAAGAAGGACATCATCATCCGCGGCGGCGAGAACATCAGCTGCCAGGAGGTCGAATCGGCGATCTATACCCACCCCGCCGTCGCCGAATGCAGCGTCTTTGGGCTGCCCGATGACCGGCTTGGCGAGATTGTCGGTGCGGTCGTCTATGTGAAGCCCGGCTCGCAGCTCGAAGCCGCCGACCTTTATGACTTCGTCGCGCGCGACCTCGCCAGCTTCAAGCTGCCGGCGAAGATCTGGCTGAGCCCCGATCCGCTGCCCAAGCTGGGGTCGGCAAAGATCGACAAGGTGACGCTGCGGACGCATTATCGTGCCGTGCACTTGGGCAAGGCCGTCTGAGTCGCAGGATTTTCGGGGAGAACGCATCATGTTCACCACCATGCTCGAAGGCACCCAGGATGACTGGAGCCACATCGCCAAGGCGCATATGAAGCACCAGGTGTCGGCGGCACCCCAGCAGATCATGGAATCGCTGGCCCGGCTGGCGTCGATCGAGGTCGGTTTCGGTGCCAACCAGCTGCAGCACAGCCTGATGACCGCGACGCTCGCTCGCCGCGACGGCGCCACCGACGAGGAAGTCGTCGCGGCGCTGTGCCACGATCTCGGCAAGCTGATGAGCATTCCCAACCATGGGCCGATCGCTGCCGAAATCCTGAAGCCCTATGTTTCGGACGACCTGTATCACGCGGTCAAATGGCACCAGGATTTCCAGGGTAAATATTATTACGAATATCTCGGCAAGCCCGCCGACATGCGCGAGCGTTTCCGTGACGAACCCTGGTTTGCCACCGCCGAGAAGCTCGTCGACCGCTGGGATGCCCCGGCGTTCGACCCGGGCTATGATAGCGACAGCCTCGAGAGCTTCGAACCCGAGGTGACCCGCGTTTTCTCTAGGCCTGTCCGCGCCTATTGAAATCGCGTTAACAAGGCGTTGCTTCGAAGCCGGAACGTTAACGGCCAGCGGGCGTTCTTCGGTGGCAGCGCGACATTCGGTCGCCCTATTGCGCCCGGAGAACCCCCATGTTGATCAATATTATTATCGCTCTCATCGTCGTCGGCGTGTTGCTCTGGCTGGTGAACAACTATTTGCCGATGGACGCCAAGATCAAGAACATCCTCAACATCGTCGTCGTTATCGCCGTGGTCATCTGGCTGCTGCAGACGCTCGGCGTGCTCGGCGGCCTCGGCCTCCGCTGACATCGCGGGGCCGGCGCGCGCCGGCCCCGATTGTTGCGCGTTTATTCGCCGACCTGTTCAGGGATATAATCGCCCTCGGCCCGGTCGGCGAACTTCGTTATCGACTTGTGGAACGTCAGCGGCACGCTGCCCGTCGAACCGTGGCGCTGCTTGGCGACGATGACCTCCGCCAGGCCGAAGATCTTTTCGGCCTTCTCGCGCCATTTCAGATGCTTGTCGGCCTCTTCGGGGTCGGGCTGCTTGAGCGCGTGGTAGTATTCCTCGCGATAGACGAACAGCACGATGTCGGCGTCCTGCTCGATCGTGCCCGATTCGCGCAAGTCCGACAGCTGCGGCCGCTTGTCCTCGCGCGCTTCGACGGCGCGGCTCAACTGCGACAGCGCCAGCACCGGCACCTGCAGCTCCTTGGCCAGCGTCTTCAGTCCGCGGGTGATTTCCGAAATTTCCTGGACGCGGTTTTCGGCGCCGTTCTTCGCCGATCCCTGCAGCAGCTGCAGGTAATCGACGACGATCAGCCCGATCTCGCGCTGGCGCTTCAGCCGCCGGGCGCGGGTGCGCAGCGCGGCGATGCTCAGCGCCGGGGTGTCGTCGATGAACAGCGGCAGCCCCGACAGGTCGCCGGCGGCGCGCGCCAGCCGGTTGAACTCGTCCTGGCTGATCTTGCCCATGCG
>JANOCM010000499.1:0-5877 GCA_031412175.1 Alphaproteobacteria bacterium | reverse complement strand
GAAATCTGGTTGTCGGTGATTTCGGGGTGGTTCTTGATGATCCACAGGATGCCGTCGGGCTTGTCCTGGCGCTTCGACACCGGCGTGTAGCGCGGCCCGGTAGTGCGGCGCGACTGTTCGGGCTGGCGCGACAGCTTCAGCACATGGTCGGGGTTGGCCTGGCCACGCTCGAGTTCGTCGGGGCTCAGTTCACCGCTGCGGATCGGGTCGCGCCCGGTCAGCTTCGTTGCCGCGGTATCGTCGGCAATCGCCTGGATTTCGAGGATATGGAGCCCGCAGAACTGCGCGATCTGTTCAAAGGTCAGCGCCGAATTGTCGACCAGCCAGGCTGCGGTGGCGTGCGGCATCAGCGGGGTTGTGGGGGCGGCCATGGCGCGGATTCCTGTCATTGGATACGGAAACAGCCGCCCCTTTTCGGAGCGGCTGTGCAGTCTTGAATGTAGAACGATGGCGCGCCGCAATCAAGCGCGCTCCGTCGCAAGCCCGAATCGCTGCACCGGCGCGCGACAGCACTGCGCTGGCCAGTCGCCGCCCGCCTGATATGGTCACCGCATGACCTTGCCAGCATTGCACCCGACACCGACGCACGACGACCTCGCGGCGCTCGACGCCGCCGACCCGCTTGCCCACGCCCGGGCGCGCTTCCGCCTGCCGCCGGGCGTCGTCTACCTCGACGGCAATTCGCTGGGGCAGCTGCCCGCCGCGACCCCGGCGCTGGTTGCCGACGCGGTGGAGGCGCAATGGGGCGAAGGGCTGATCCGCAGCTGGAACGATGCCGGCTGGATCGACCAGCCATCGCGCATCGGCGCCGCCATCGCACCGTTGCTCGGCGCCGCGCCCGATTGCGTAATCGCCTGCGATTCGGTGTCGGTGAACCTGTTCAAACTCGCCGGCGCGGCGCTGGCGCTGCGGCCCGGACGGCGGGTGATCCTGGCCGAGGCGGGTGATTTTCCCACCGACGCTTATGTCCTCGCCGGGCTGGCACACAGCTTCGGGGCAGAGCTGCGGCTGGTGCCCCGCGACGCTATTGCCGCCGGACTCGACGAAAACACCGCGATGCTGGTGCTGACCCACACTCATTATGCCACTGGCGCAGTGCACGACATGGCGGCAATCACCGCCGCCGCCCATGCCGCAGGGGCACTGACACTGTGGGATCTCAGCCATTCCGCCGGTGCCTTGCAGCTGGCGCTCGATGCCGATGGCGCCGATTTCGCCATCGGTTGCGGCTATAAATATTTGAATGGCGGCCCCGGCGCGCCGGCCTTTGCCTATGTCGCCGCCCGTCACCACCGCGATTTCCGCCCGCCGTTGCAGGGCTGGATGGGCCATGCCGCACCCTTCGACTTCGCGCCGGACTATGTACCGGCGCCCGGCGTCGCGCGGCTCGCTGTCGGCACGCCGCCGATCCTGGCGATGACAGCGCTCGCTGCCGGGGTTGCAACCTTCGACGGCATCGCGATGGCCGATGCGGAGGCAAAGTCCGCGGCGCTGGTCCGCAGCTTCGTAGCCCTGGTCACCACCCAGTGCCCCGGGGTGACAGTCGAGCCGCCCGCCACCGGCCGCTACGGCGCGCAAGTGATCCTGCGCCACCAGCACGGCCGCCGCGTCATGGCGGCGCTGATCGCCCGCGGGGTCATCGGCGATTTCCGCCCGCCCGATCGCATGCGCTTCGGCTTTCCGGCGCTTTACACTCGCTTCATCGACCTGTGGGACGCGGCCCAGACCCTCAAGACGGTGCTCGACTGCGGCGAATGGCAGGATGCGCGCTTCGATACCCTGGGTGTCGTCAGCTGATCATTCGGCCTCGCCGCCATCGCGATCCTTGCTGAAATCGAAACGGATTTTCACCCATTCGCCGACCTGCGGCTGGCTGTTGAGCCGCGGCGGCTTCACGCGGAACTGCCAGGCAGCGTTGATCATGGCGCGCGCCAGCCCCGATCCCACCGGCGATTCGCCCAGTTGCACGCAATCCTCGACCTGGAAGCGCGGGATGGTGCGGCAGGCGATCAGCGCCCAGCTGCCTTTCGGCACGCCGCGCGGCAGATAATAGGCGAGTTCGGCTTGGGTCGGCTCGCGCTGCCATTCGGCATTATACAGCCGCACCCCGCCGGGGCCTTCGCCGGGGCCATAGGCCGAAGCACTGTCGCCGGTTTCGGCCGCGGCGACCGCCGTATCGGGGCGGCCCTTGGGCAGTTTCGCAAGGTCGAACCCATCGAGCAGCAACTTGTCGAACAGCTTGGGCTGCGGCTCGGTGACCGGTTTCGGCGCCTGGGCGGCGGCGGGCGCCTTGGCTTTGGCCTTGGCCTTGGCCTTTGCCGAGGGTTTGGGCGCCGGCTTGGGCGCCGGTTGCAGGCTGGGCGGCAGCAATTCAAAGATCTTCGGTTCGGGCGGCAGCAGTTTTCGCGCCGGCGACAGCAGCACGAACACCGCAACGAGCAGGATATGCAGCAGCACGACGAGCAGGAACGTCGCCGCACGGCCCCCCAGCCGGTCGCGGCGCAACTCTGCCAGGGATGGAAACACCGTCGCACGCATCTGCGCGTCGCCTAGCCCGGGCGGCACTGCGCGGCAACCGGTGCGGCAACCGCATCACCGCCGCACGGAACATTACGGATGCGCCACACGTTCATCATGGCGACCCGATCCATATCGAAGGAATATCATGCGCATCGCCATCATTGCAGCCCTCGCCATTGCGACCGCGCTGCCGGCCGCCCCGGCCTTTGCCGACAACGACCGCCACGGCAAGCACGACAAGCGCGGCAATGGCCACGACAATGGGCGCCATAACGGCAGCAACAAGCACAACCGCCAGCAGGATTATCGCAACTACGACTATAATCGCCCCGATCCGCGCTATGGCAGCTACCAGGCGAATCGCTATTACGTCGACAACAGCCGCTACCAGTCGCGCCGGCTCGGCCCCAACGACCGCGTCTATCGCGGCCAGGACAATCGCTATTACTGCCGCCGCAGCGACGGCACCACCGGGCTGATCATCGGCGGCCTTGGTGGCGGCGTGCTCGGCAACCTGATCGCGCCCAATGGATCGAAGACACTGGGCTCGCTGCTCGGCGGCGGCCTTGGCGCCGTCCTCGGCAGCTCGATCGATCGCAACAACGTCACCTGCCGATAAGCGCGGGTTTCGGCGCGCCGGCAGGCGGTCCACCATAGGGGATGGACCTGCCCATCCGGCGCGCCGACCAGATTGATGCCGATTGGCTGACTGCGGCGCTGCGCGCGTCAGGCGCGCTGCCGACCGGGCGGGTGACCGATATCGCCGTGGAACCTGTCGGCAATGGGCTCGTGGCCGACAGTTTCCGCTTCCGGCTGGGCTATGACGCTGCCAGGTCCGGCGCCCCCGCGAGCGTTGTCGGCAAATTCCCGTCGCACGACCCGGTCAGCCGCAAATCCGGCAGTGAACATCTGCTGTATCTGCGCGAAGTCTCCTTCTACCGCGAACTGGCGGCGACGGTTGCGATCCACACGCCCGCCGCCCACTCGGCGATCATCGACCCCGCCACGCACGATTTCGTGCTGATCCTTGCCGATCTTGCCCCGGCGCGGCAGGGCGACCAGCTCGCCGGATGCGCGCTGCTCGATGCCCAGACCGCGCTTGCCGAGGCAGCAGCGCTGCACGCCCCGCGCTGGGGCGATCCGGTGTTGCCGATGATCGACTGGCTGGCAGTGCGACCGGCGGCGCTGGGCGCCATGGTCGACGCGATGCTGCCGGCGATCATCGCGCAGTTTCGGGAGCGCTTTGCCGGCATGTTGGCCCCCGAACACTTGGCGATGGTCGACCGGCTTCCCGCCGCCATCACCGCGATGCGCGGCCGTATCGACGCGCCGATCACCGTCCAGCACGCCGATTTCCGGCTCGACAACATCATGTTCGATGTCGGCGGCGGCGCGCGGCCGATGGCGACGCTCGACTGGCAGACGGTCACCGCCGGGCCTGGCCTCACCGACGTCGCCTATTTCCTGTCCGCCGGCATATCCCCGGGCGAACGCCGCGCCCATGAAACCGAACTGGTCCGCTTCTACCACGCCGAACTGCTGCGCCGTGGCATCCGCGGCTATGGCTGGGACGCCTGCTGGCGCGATTACCGGCGCTTCACGCTGCACGGCATATTGATGGGCGTGTTCTCGGCACTGTCGGTCGAACGCACCCCGCGCGCCGACGCGCTGTTCCTGAAAATGACCGCAGGTGCCTGCGAACAGGCGGCGGATCACGCAAGTTTCGGTTATTGGCTCTGACATCTCCCCTCCCTGAAATGGAGGGGTCGGGGGTGGGTGACTCTGATCCGAAACGCGCAAACTGCGCCACTCACCCACCCCCAGCCCCTCCCTTTTCAAGGGAGGGGAGCTAGAGCGCCCCGTCGAGGAACGAGGTAAATCCCCCCGGCGCATAGGGCCCGAACACCACCTGTTCGAGCACGCCGACCCCCGTCCGCGTGCCATCGGTCGCGCGCACGACCTGCTGAACGTGCAGATTCTCCAGCGCCAGCGGGTCAAGCTGGCGCGGATCGAAGCTTTCGCCGCCCAACGCCAGCTCGCCTTTCCACATGCCCTGGCCCCAGACCGGGTGGCCGTAGCCGAGCCCCTTCATCTGGAAGCGCAGGATCGGCTCCAGAGCAATCGTCCGCGTGCCGCCATCATGGTCGACAAGATCGATCTCGGCACGCGCAGCCAACCGCGTGCCGGGGACATAGGTGACGCGGTGGCGCGTCGTCGCCATGCGCTGGTCGCGCCCGTCCTCGGTACCGGGAATGGCGCTTTCGGCACCATAGAGCGGCGCAACGATGCCTTCGCGCACCAGCGCCTCGCCGCGCGCGCCGTCGAAAAAGATCGCATGGGTGATGTGATCGTCCCAAACGAGCGGTGCCCACAGGAACATGATGCCGCCCGGCATGGCGGGGGCACCGCCGGTGTCGGGTTCCCCCACCCGGCGCACACCCCAGCTGCGATCCTTGGTGCCGCGGCAGACGGCTTCGTCGACGCTGAACTCCCCATCCGGCGTGCGCACCGTGCCGCTCCAGCGCCCGAACTGGTCGAAGCGGGTGGCGTCCATGATGCGGCGGCCGTTCTGCCACAGCGTTTGCCGCGCTTCCTCGATGGCGGCGGTGCGGGCGGAGAACGTCAAGTCGCAGGCAATGCCGGTCTCGTTGTCGTCGAGGATGACGCGGGTGCGCCGCATCGGCTCGACGACTTCGATGCGAAACGGCCCCACCGCCATCTCGGTGCGCTCCACCGGCGCGCGGCGCGAACCATAAAAGCAATGCTGGCGCTCGCCCGGCCGCACCGTGCTGAAGGCGCAATCGAGGATGCCGCGGTGCGGATAGACCGCCATGCCAATGCCGAAATAATAGCTGCCATCGGGCGCATAGCCGTTGAACCAGGTGCGGTCATAGGCATTGCGATCGCTGGTCGCGAGGATTGCCAGCGGCTCCGGCGTCTGGTGGACCGGATAGTCGTCGAGCCGGTTGAGCATGCGATTCTCCTGCTTTTTCTCCCTCAGGAGGCAGCGCGACGCTACAACAAGAACCCACCCCCGACCCCTCCCTGAAGAAGGGAGGGGAGAGGCTAGATGCTCAACACGATCTTCCCGACATGCGTCCCCGCCTCCATCCGGCGGTGCGCGTCCGCCGCCTCGGCCAGCGGAAACACCATGTCGGTAACGGGCGCCAGCCGCCCGGCTTCGAATTCCGGCCAGATCACCCCTTCCAGCGTTTCGGCGATCGCCGCCTTGAACGCGATCGGGCGCGGCCGCAGCATCGATCCGGTGAGGGTCAGCCGCTTGCGCATCACCGCGACGAGATCGAGATCCGCCTTGGGCCCGCGCTGGAAGGCGATCGAGACGTGGCGGCCATCGTC